>NZ_JADEXH010000076.1:0-13542 GCF_015207205.1 Sphaerospermopsis sp. LEGE 08334
CCCTAATAACCGTTGTGATTCTTCAGGATTGTTATGAATGTACTCAACTATGTTGCTCATAATCTCAGGGTAGGTACACGATTTTATCCTGTTATACCATAATTTGATTCTTTTTCGGATATGTCTATTACAAAGTTCTGTCAGTAGATGAACCTGATTAATTTTAGTTAATACAATTAATGGTGAACTATTCACCACCCATTTTCTATTCACGCGCTAACTCCTCAGCTAATTCTTCAGGAGTAACCTGAAAAGGTGAAACATGATAACGGTGAAGTGCTTCTAAAAATTGATGACGACTAACACCAGCAATTTCAGACGCTTTAGATTGGGAAATCATCCCAACTTCATACCATTTTACAGCAGCAGCTAAACGCATTTCTTGAACAAAATTTTCTGGGTTACTGCGAAGGGCAGAAAAAACATCATTGGGAAGTTCAACATTGATGTTTATAGTCATAGCGTTAAATTTATTGAACATTTTTATGATGTTAACATAAACTCAGTCAATTTGATTTAAAATAGCAATATTGTTTCAAATTTTGAGAAACTCAAAGTTCAAGGTAAGTGATTTAATGTTATAATTGCTAAAGAGTATCTATTTCTGATCATTATTAATTAAAACATCAGCAAGGAGAAAAAGATGCAAATTGCAGTTAAACCAGATCAAGAAAAATACATTCTTGAAAAAATAAAATAAGGTAAGTATAAAAATGTTGATGAGTTATTATCTGTAGCTTTTCAACTTTTAGAACAACATGATGAAAAAGAAAAGCAACTTAGTGAATTAAGACGAAAAATTGCTGAAGGAACAGAACAACTTCGTCAAGGGGAAGTAATTGAAGGTGAATTAGTTTTTCAACAACTACAAAGAAAATTAAATCCTGTGGAGTTAATATAATGCAGAACTCAATATCTAATCACTTCACTATTGAAATTGAACAAGAAGAAGATGGACGTTGGATAGCAGAAATTTTAGAAATTCCAGGCGTTTTAGCTTATGGTTCGACTCAACAACAAGCAATATCTAATGTACAAGCATTAGTTTTGCGAGTAATTGCTGATAAACTGGAACATGGCGAAATGAACTTAGGTTTAACAAGTCTCACCTTTATTGCTGCATAGAGGATGAGAATATGAGTCAATGGTCATCTACAAAAGCCAAAAAAGTGTTAGCAGCACTAGAGAAAATTGGATGGAGTGTTAAAAGACAAACCGGATCGCATAAAATCTTAGAGCGAGAAGGTTGGGAAGATTATGTATTTGCATTTCGAGATAGTGATGAAATTGGGGCGAAAATGCTTTCTCGTATTGCTAAAAAAACCGGGTTACAACCAGAAGATTTATGAAACAATTTCCTTGCAAGCGATACCTGCGGTAAGCTACGCTAACGCTTTTCCGGTGTGTGGTTTGTGGGGGTGCGATCGCTTCCATTAAAAACTGTATAATGTCTGAATCAGGATGTCCAGGATTTCAGGATTTACAGGACAAAAACAGGAACTTTATCACCAATTACCAATTCCCAATCCATATTTAGAATATGCCATTAAATGAATTACTACCTCAAGTTAGTCAACTATCCCATCAAGATAAACTGCGTCTTATCCATTTTCTACTATTAGCAGTAGCAAAAGAAGAAGGATGTAATTTAGAATCTCCAGATTATCAATCACAAGAAAAATTATTACTAGAGCAACTAGCATCTACTGAAGCAATTGTTTGGTCTCCTTATGATGCTCACGAAGCTGCCCAAACATTATCTGATATGCTAACAGCAGCAAAGGAAAAAGGCAATGCTTGAAGGTAAAAGATTTCCCTTTATTGAGCGAAGTAATACTCCTGGTATTTCCAGTGTAATGCCTTATTTAACATTAACTTTGACTTACAAAAACAATTCTGTTGAAGTTATGGCTTTGCTAGATACAGGTGCAAGCGTTAATGTATTACCCTACGAAATAGGTCTACAATTAGGAGCAGTTTGGGAAGATCAAAAAGTTCCAATTCAATTGAGCGGTAATTTAGGTCGTTTCCAAGCGCGAGGATTGATTTTATCAGCTACCATTGCGGAATTTTCCCCTGTTTTGCTGGCATTTGCTTGGACAGAATCTAGAGATGCACCTGTAATATTAGGACATACAAATTTTTTTGCAGAGTTTGATGTGTGTTTTTATCGTGCAGATTTAGCTTTCAAGGTGCGGCCTAGAAAAAATAATAATCAATAATCAAATAAAGCGATACCTGCGGTGAGCTACGCTAACGCATTTCTGGTGTTTGGTTGTAAGAGTGATCGCCCTACGAATTACACCACAAATTACAAACTCATTAAACTTTGATTTGCCATTTGCAATCTCAATCTTTCATTCTCAATTCTTAACCTCTCATTTTCCTGTTCTAACGTCATTACCATCTCTTGCAATTCTTCCACCTTGGATTTTTTCTTAATTGCTTCCTCAATAGCAACCTTCCGATTTTCCAAACTAAACCACTTTTGATAAATCGAAGTGTGCATATTCACAGAATGACCCAAATTATCAGCAGCAGCTTTAATAGGAATCCCCATTAAATGCGCTCGAATTGCCCAAGCGTGACGTAAATCATAAGGTTGAAAATTCACACCTACAAATCTAAACCATCTATCTGTACCATGTCGCGCTGCATTAATTTCTTTACTCGTAATTTTATCTTGAATTTTTGCCTTTAATAATTCAATTGCTTCTAAATCAGTTTTTAAATTAAACTCCTCTACCCAACGAGGATATAATGGTAAAGCTTCCCTTTCTCCGGTTTTACATTCTTCATTTACTCGCCATGTATTCATGATATTATCGGCAGATAACCACCAATCTAAATCCGGTTTTACAAATATTTCAATAGGTCTTAAACCATAGGTTGCTAACATTCCATAAACCCATCTCCACAATTTCCAATTATTTCTATCTTCCCTAGTTATCAATTTACTAGGACGGTTAATGGCGTAATTTTCAAACTTAAAATATTCTCTTTCTATTTCTGTATCTGTTGGTATATCACGTTTACGTTTTGTACTGGGTTTAATTTTTAAATTGCTTAATTCAGGAATTTCTAAGCCAGAACATTTACACAAAACCCGAATTACCTTAATCAATTCATTTTTCACACTATCCGAAGATTGGCAATTTTGCACAGCTTCAATAAAATTAGCATTTATCGCTAATTTATCCTTGGGTAAATGCTTTTGGGCAATATAAAAATAACTACTAAAAGTATTTTCACTTTTTAAAGTACGTTTCCGAGTTTGAAAATAATTTTTCTCGAAATCTGCAACTAAATCACCAATGGTTTTTAAACTAGCTTTAATCCGAGTTTTTCCTAAATATTTATCAGTCCATTGAAACTGTTTTCTAGCAATTAACTTTCCTAACTCATAAGCTTCTTCCTCAGCAGTATTCAACCCATCAAAATTAAAAGGAATACCCAAAGAAATATCATATTGTTTTGTACCGCTACCGTTTTTATCAAAATCTCCTGGTTTAATAGGTAAAGTGCATCTCAACTGTAAAGAATTGCCAGATTTGCGGATATAAACACCAACATTTGCCGCCTTTAATCTACCATTAATTGCTTTTAATTCTGTAGTTAATTTTGCTGTTAGATGATTTTCTTGTTCATTTACTGCTTGCATTCTGCCTAAATATCCCCCATCGGTAATAGCTGTTTGGTGAAAATCGGCAAATGCTTCCTGTGTTCTGTCCATACCCTAGATTTACCCTAATAAAAAAACCGTTCACTCCAGACAATGATTACCGCAAACACTGTCTAAAATGAACATTTTACAGCTATTTTTATAAGATAAATAATCTTTTTCGTGAAGGTAAAGCACAAGAAATCTACATCGTTACCTCTGGTGAAATGATGGCGATGTACGCTGCAAACAACATCGCTCGTGGTATTTTGAAATATGCACACTCCGGTGGTGTACGTTTAGGTGGTTTGATCTGTAACAGCCGTAAAACTGACCGGGAACACGAACTCATCGAAACCTTGGCTAAACGTTTGAACACCCAAATGATTCACTTCGTACCTCGTGACAACATCGTTCAACACGCAGAATTGCGTCGTATGACCGTTAACGAGTATGCTCCCGACAGCAACCAAGCTAACGAATACCGTGCATTAGCTAAGAAGATCATCGAAAACAAGAACCTCACCATTCCTACCCCAATAGAAATGGATGAATTAGAAGCTCTGTTGATCGAATACGGTATTCTTGACGATGATTCTAAGCACGCTGAAATCATCGGTAAGCCAGCTTCTGCAACCAAGTAGTATTCAGTAATTGAGGAATAGGAAAAAGGAACACTCTACATCACTTCCTTTTTACCTTCCTTTCCTACCCAAGCTTGGGGATTAACTTCCCCATCCCTACCTAAACAATATCTAAAAGAGCTAACAGAGGCCAGACATGACTCCTCCAGACAACAAGAAGATTGTTGAAGAAAGAAAAGAACTGATTAAAGACGTTCTTAAAGCTTATCCCGAAAAGGCTGCTAAGAAGCGCGAAAAGCACCTCAATGTACACGAAGAAGGTAAATCTGATTGTGGTGTTAAGTCTAACATCAAATCCTTACCTGGTGTAATGACCGCTCGTGGTTGTGCTTATGCAGGTTCTAAGGGTGTGGTTTGGGGTCCTATTAAGGACATGATCCACATCAGCCACGGTCCTGTAGGTTGCGGTTACTGGTCTTGGTCTGGTCGTCGTAACTACTACTTAGGTACAACTGGTGTTGATACCTTCGGTACTATGCACTTCACTTCTGACTTCCAAGAACGCGACATCGTGTTCGGTGGAGACAAGAAGTTATTGAAACTGATCGAAGAATTAGAAGAATTATTCCCCTTAAACCGTGGTGTTTCCGTTCAATCTGAATGTCCTATCGGTCTAATCGGGGATGACATCGAAGCGGTTTCTAAGACAGCTGCTAAAAAACTCGGTAAACCCGTTATTCCTGTACGTTGCGAAGGTTTCCGTGGTGTGTCTCAGTCCTTGGGTCACCACATCGCTAACGACCAAATCCGTGACTGGGTATTCCCCAGAGCAGACAAAGCTAAGAAAGACGGTACTCTCAAGTTTGAAGGTACTCCTTACGACGTAGCAATCATCGGTGACTATAACATCGGTGGTGATGCTTGGGCAAGCCGTATCTTATTAGAAGAAATTGGTTTGCGTGTTGTTGCTCAGTGGTCTGGTGACGGTACTATCAATGAGATGTTGTTGACTCCCAATGTGAAGATCAACCTCATCCACTGCTATCGTTCTATGAACTATATCAGCCGTCACATGGAAGAAGCTTATGGTATTCCCTGTACAAAGTATGAGTTAATGGTGTCGTAAAGTACGATTTAGTCCACGTCTAACTTTGCTCGATTTGAACACTGTTTAAGATGAACGGAAAATCGTTAAAATTTTAAGCCAAATTTAAGACACCGATGGGAATCTCTGATCAGGGCATTTTTGACGGCTTTGAGCCTCCTGCTTCTACCGATGGCAGTTACTTAGGAACTAAAAAGCAGATGGCCGCAACGAAACAACATTTAGATAGGAAATTTCAGAAAGCTCTAGCTGATGCCAAGGCACGGCTGAAGGCAGGTAAGGTCAAGGTTGGTTTGGTAGTGGCAAAGGATTCTATTCAACTGCAAGCTTCTTTACCAATTAAGTCAGGGGATAGCGATCGCAATGGGACCGGCTACAAGCAGTACAAAATTTCTTTAGGCATCCCTGCCAATTTGGATGGGGTCAAGACGGCTGAGGAGGAGGCACAGGAGTTAGGCAAGCTGATCGCCCGTAAGCAGTTTGAATGGAATGATAAATATTTGGGTAAGATTGCTAGGGTTAAAGATACTGTTCTAACTGTTAGTGAAGTTCTAAAAGATTTTGAAATTGAATATTTTAAATCTCGTAAGTTAACAGAAAAAAGTAAACATACTTTTTCTTACTATCTCGATTACCTCAAACGCTACGTAGGTACAGAAACTTTATTAACTCAAGATTCGATAGATTCAGTGATTGCAGATTTACATAATGACCACGCCAAACAGAGTGCAATTAAAACTTTAAAAGTTCTCAGGTCTACTTTAAATTTAACTACTTTCACTCTGGATAATATCAAGATTAAAAAACCACAAACTCAGGTTAGGGATATTCCCAGTGATGAGGATGTGGTTAAGTTTTACCAGAATTTTTATAACTATTCAGTTTCTAGAAAAGGAACTATTAAAAGAAGCTGTTTAGAAAGTTGGAAGATGTGGCAGTGGGTGTATGGGATGCTTGCTACCTATGGATTACGACCACGGGAGGTATTTGTAAATCCTGATATTGATTGGTGGTTAAGTTCTGAAAATGTTGATAATACTTGGAAAGTTGCACCGGAAACTAAAACAGGATATAGGGAAGCTTTACCCCTACATCCTGACTGGGTTGAGTTGTTTGATTTAAAGAATCCTGAGTTTTTGGAACTGTTAAAAAATCAAGTTGATGGTAAAACCCGTTTTACTGATATCAACACCATTAGGGTTAATTGTTCCTCTTGGTTTAGGAGGGTAAGTATTCCTTTTACACCTTATGATTTACGCCATGCTTGGGCAATTAGGGCGCATATTATGGGTGTACCAATTAAGGCTGCTGCTGATAATTTGGGTCATTCGGTGGAGATTCACACTGAGGTTTATCAAAAGTGGTTTAGTTTGGAAAATCGGAAGAAAGTTATTAGGTTGGCTGTTGATAAGAAGGATGATGTTGAGGCATTGAAGGAAGACAATGCCCGGTTAAGAGCAGAGGTTGAATTGTTGAAACAGGCATTAGCACGGAAGCAAGTATCTGAGGTGTTGTTATGAACAACAAAATTATGACACACCACTTGGATGTCAATACTTTTCAGTTAAGCCTAAAACAAGGAAATAACGTATCATAAACCAGGATTTAATGATTTAATTAAACTGTCGGTTTAACCGACCATACTTTTGCTATATCTGCGTTCATTTGAGTAACGCATATATATTTTAAGGTTGTTTGTCCTTAATGCCCAAGATGATAAAACTATTAGACATCTCCGGTAATTAAATGTGCGGTTTCCAGAACCCTTGTAGAGACGTTGCATGCAACGTCTCTACATTCATTTTCGGAGAGGTCTATTGAGCAACAAGTTATCGAACTGCTTGACGAATCAAACACAAGTGTCTGGGAAAAAGTAGATAAATAGAAAATATTGATTTTTCGATTTATGTAACATCCGAGATCATTGTGTAATAGAAATCCCACTATTGCAGGGATTTAAAATATATATTTTTCAGGAACTATGGTGGGCATTGCCCACCCTAAAATAGTAGCTATCACGATCAAGAGGTGAAACATGGTTCAAGTCTTACCAAAACCAGTAACCTTTGAGCAATTCGCAGAATGGTATCCAGACACAGGGGTACGCTATGAACTACATAACGGGGTAATTGTTGAGATGAATCAGCCGTCAGGGGACCATGAGATGGTAATTGCTCTACTCAGTCGTAAATTGACGGTAGAAGTAGATAAAAAAAATCTTCCTTACGTAATTCCTAAAAGTGCCTTTGTCAAACCACCAACAACCGAATCTGCTTATTGTCCTGACATCGTACTTTTGAATCCCCTCAATCTGGTAAACGAACCCCTGTGGCAGAAACATTCAACACTGACTCAATCAGCATCAATTCCATTAGTAGCTGAAGTTGTTAGCACTAACTGGCAGACAGATTATGCAAACAAGGCAAATGATTATGAAGTGATGGGAATTCCTGAATATTGGATTTTGGATTATTTAGGATTGGGTGGCAGAAGATTTATTGGCAGTCCTAAGCAGCCAACCTTGTCTATTTATTCATTGATTGATGGGGAATATCAGGTTTCTCAGTTTAGAGGTGATGAGGTGATAATTTCCCCAACATTCCCAGAGTTGCGGTTAACGGCTGGGGAAGTTTTGCTAATTCAGTGACAGGTGTTTACAAAAAAAGGCGATCGCTATTTAATTTCACAAATTTGCGATCGCCTTTTCAAGATGCCTTTAAATCCTTCTTCAAAAAAGCTTTTTTGTATCGGAAGTAATTGGATATTTGTAAACTGCTATTGCTAAACGACAAAGAAAGCAGATTAAGCTACGACACGAATTAGCAAACCGTTGATAAAATAGACATCCAGGGTAGATTCAAGAAGACATTTAAGCCAAAATTAAGACACGCTAAAACCTAATAGCCGGAAATCTTGCCCCGTAATGGTTTCATGAACCAGTAAATTATCTTCCCTGGATGGAATATAACTTCTTCGGTCCTACCAAGATTGCTGAATCTTTAAGAGCGATCGCTGCTAAATTTGATTCTAAGATCCAAGAAAACGCTGAGAAAGTTATTGCTAAATATCAGCCTTCTATGGATGCGATCGTTGCTAAGTACCGTCCTCGTTTGGAAGGTAAGACTGTTGCAATGATGGTTGGTGGTTTACGTCCCCGTCACGTTGTACCCGCTTTCCAAGATTTGGGTATGAAGTTGGTAGGTACTGGTTATGAGTTCGCTCATAACGACGACTATAAACGTACTACCCACTACATTGATAACGGTACTATCGTTTATGACGACGTAACCGCTTTTGAATTTGAAGAGTTTGTTAAAGCTCTTAAGCCAGACTTAATCGCTTCTGGTGTGAAAGAGAAGTATGTATTCCAAAAGATGGGTCTTCCTTTCCGTCAAATGCACTCTTGGGATTACTCCGAACTTGATGATGTTTGTTGAAAGGTGCGGTAATTTCCGGTTTTTTAGTTGGGGAATTTTGAGATTTTAATTTTTAGACTAAATTGATTTTATTATGTTCTATCATAACATTGTTTATGGATAACTGCAAGTGGTGAAAGGATGATTTTTCCAGGTTTGATTAAGTTATTAATTTTTGAATTTTCGTGATTTGGTTAAATTTGATAATTTTTTGTGGGTTGGTTTTTTAGCCTAAATAGTAGAGTGCGTCAATTGTCTTGAGATAGTAGCAAATTAATAAATCTGTAGGGTTACCACTTGCTCTAAGAGGTTGTTTGAAAAGTATTAGATGAAACCGATAATCTCTAGAAACCTAACCCACCTTCCCCCCTTCCCTACAAGGGAATGAGGGTTTCAAAGCCTCTCCCCACGTCGGGGAGAGGTTTGGAGAGGGGTTTATTTATGGTAGAATTTCCTAATCACAGATGAAATATGTAAACTCACTTCTTCATTTATCTGTTGGATAGAGACAAGGAAACGCCTTTTTAGGGATTGAATACTACTAACTATTGGTTCATAAACTTGATAATTATTTTCCAGTTCACTTAATAAAATTACGCCATTTTGACTAGCTATAAAATGCAGTAATTCTACTTCTGATGGTAGTAAAATATCTAAACTTTGTTCTAAAAAAGCCGTTAGTTCAATATCTATAAAAGGTTGTTCTAGCTGCAAAAATTTATTGGTGTCACCTGCAAATAATTCCTGAATAAGATAACCAATAATTTGTAAATATTGGGGGTTTCTCTCATAAATATTCAGCAATTTTTGATAATTTTCTTCATTTTTCAAGCCAAATTTTTTAAGAATGTTTAGACCATCATCACCTAATCCTAATAATTCTAAGGTGAAAACATGACTATGATCAGTTTGTGGTTTAGATAATTCACGAATTTCCTCACTACTATTGACAATTAGACAACTTCGATGTTTGGTTGTTGATAATAATTTAAAGAGATTCCCGTATTCTTCATACCCTTGTTGATATTTACCTGATACTTGATGCTTTGAGAAAATACAGTTAACATCGTCAATTATAATCAGATAACAGTGTTTTTCTAGGGCTTTTTTAAATTGTGAAAGTTGATGAGATGAGTTATTTGGAATCACCTGATCATTAGAGTAAATTGTCTCTGTAATTAGTTGTGTTAAACTAGGTAAAGATTTTAAACTTTTATAAATAACGAACTCAAAGTTTTCTTTGATATTATCAACTAATTTTAAAGCTAAAGCAGTTTTTCCAATACCTTTAATACCCAGTAAGTTGATTAAATTACATTTTTCTTGCAGGATTTTTTGTTGTAGTAATGATAATTCTACTTTGCGTCCATAAAAATCACTTACTTCAGGTGCATCTTTTAAATCTATATGAAAAGTTATCTGTTCTTGTTTATGGATAATTTCATCATTTTCTGGTGATGGTGCAGATTCTTTAAATAGATTACCACTATTGATTTGTATTCCTTTGAAAATATTAGTTGAAGAGAAACTACATCTACCTAAAGTTGAATTGATATTAAATTTATTAACTTTTTTTCCAACTGCTTGAGATAAGGATTTCCACAGTTTACTGGCGCTATCCTTGATGTATTTTTCGCTGCGGTGCTGTTCTTTGGCGATATCTGCGTAAGTTCTACCCTGTAGTGTCCCCTCCAGGATAGCTCTTTGTAAATCATTGAGATGCCGTCCTTGATGTTCAAAGACTTGGTTATCTGCAATTTCAATTATCTGTTCAATATTTAACACTACGCCCCCCATTCAAGTCAAAACTTTTTGATATCTTATCATGCCTTTAATACGTCTTCTAGTGAAACTACACAGACAAGACCCATCTTCGCGGGTTTAGTACAGGATATAAATTTTTGACTAATGGGGTTGGTGAGGGTTTTTACTGATGACAGGATATTACTTTTAGAGACTTTTTACCGCTTTTACATACCTTTGAGGTCTTGACATCCTCTTTTGGGCGTATTAAATTTAGTATGTTTTAAAACCATTGTACTTTATTGTGAGTCGGGTAGTAAATTTCATATTTATCTACATTTACTCCCAATAACAATTTACTCTTAATAAGAACATAGCACAGTATTACAAACTATAAAGTCGTATATTTATGAACATCCTACTTAACTCCGCTCTTCCTATAATATACAATCAATTGATTAATTTTGCCAATAAAAACAAATTCTGGCAGGTTTTTGATACTGCTTTTGGTACACAATATAACCGCAGCCTTGCGGAAATTATGCGGTTACAGTGGGAAACTGGGGATTTTAGTCAACTTCCCCAAATAGAAGTTCTTGATAGTAGTATTCTTGGCGGTGCTAATGGCGCTTATGCTAGTAGTATAAATAAGATTTATTTATCAAATACCTTTGTTGCTGCTGCTTCTTTAGCAGCTATTAGTGGGGTTTTGTTGGAGGAAATTGGGCATTTTGTAGACGCTAAAATTAACCAGACGGATAGCGCTGGAGATGAAGGGGCGATTTTTGCGGCTTTGGTACAGGGTCAAGGTCTGGATGTGGAGACTTTACGAGTATTAAAGGCAGAGGATGATCATAGTATAATTACTTTAAATGGGCAAAGCATACCAGTAGAGCAGCAAAATTTTACGGGAACTGACGGAAATGATACGATTACAGGAAGTTCTGAGGATGACACTATTAATCCCTTACGAGGACAGGACACAGTTGATGGGGGAGCAGGGAATGACCTGTTAATATTAGATTACTCCAGTAATGACTACTATAGTGGGATTAATAGCTCAATTTCCAGTAATGGGAATGGTGGTTTTAATGGTAATTACCAAACTGGCTGGTATTTTTATGACCAAGTAAGTTTCAGTAATATAGAACGCTTCCAAATTACGGGAACAACTGTTGGTGATAGTATAGTTACAGGTGATGGTAATGATACTATTAATAGTGGTGCGGGAGATGATACCATTTATGCGGGTACAGGAATCAATATAATTGATGGGGGTGATGGAATTGACACCCTTACAGATGCTGACTTCAGTTCAGCAACCACAGCTATCACTATTAACGATAGTAATAATCCGACCATTACCGTTCCAGATGGTACGAGTGTTACTAACATTGAAAAGTTTATTAATGTCAGCACAGGTAGTGGTAACGACCTGATTAGTTTTACTCAACGTCTCAATAACACTGTTAGTACAGGTGATGGAGATGATACAATTAATGCGGGGTTAGGACAGGACACAGTTGATGGGGGAGCAGGGAATGACCTGTTAATATTAGATTACTCCAGTAATGACTACTATAGTGGGATTAATAGCTCAATTTCCAGTAATGGGAATGGTGGTTTTAATGGTAATTACCAAACTGGCTGGTATTTTTATGACCAAGTAAGTTTCAGTAATATAGAACGCTTCCAAATTACGGGAACAACTGTTGGTGATAGTATAGTTACAGGTGGTGGTAATGATACTATTAATGGTGGTGCGGGGAACGATACCATTAATGCGGGTGATGGTAATGATACTATTAATGGTGTTAATGAAGCAAGTCTTACTCCTGGATTAGGGGAAATAGATATCCTTGCAGGTGGAGCAGGAAGCGATATCTTTATCTTAGGAAATGCTACCAAGGCTTACTATGAAGATGGTAATACCTTGAATAATGGTAGTAACGACTATGCCGATATTACTGACTTCAACATTGGAGATATTATTCAACTTCAAGGAACAAGTAGTAATTACCTTTTGGCTGTTGTCGGTGCAGATACTCAAATATTAATCAACAAGCCAAATACCGAACCTGATGAACTTATTGGTATAGTCCGAAATCAAACAGGCTTGAGTCTAACTGGCAGTAACTTTGCTTATGTAGCTTTACCCACCATTACCCTAGCAGTATCACCAAGCAGTGTACAAGAAGATGGTACAACAAACTTAGTTTACACCTTCACCAGAACTGGAAGTACAGCTAACGCCCTCACCGTCAATTATGGTATTACAGGTACAGCAGGTAGCAGTGATTATACAGGTGCAACACCAGGAACAGGAAAAACCATCACCTTTACAGCAGGAAGTAGTACAAGAACCCTGACTATTGACCCCACAGCAGACACCACAGTTGAAAACAATGAGACTGTAATTTTAACCCTAGCAGCGGGTAGTGGTTACACTGTGGGAACAACCTCTGGTGTTACGGGAACTATTACTAATGATGATATACAAGACACAACACCTCCACTAGCTACCAGTTTAACCCCCACAGATAATGCTACAGGTGTGGCTGTAAATGCCAATTTAGTGGTGAACTTTAATGAAGCCATTCAAAAAGGTACAGGCAACATTTTTATCAAAAAGGTATCAGATAATTCCACAGTAGAAACCATTGCAGTGACTAATAGCAATGTCACCATTAGTGGTACTCAACTAACCATTAATCCCACTAATGATCTAGCATCAGGAACAGGTTATTATGTACAAATTGCTAACACCGCCATTCGGGACTTAGCTAGTAACAACTATGCTGGTTTTCCCAACTCAACAACAACATGGAGATTCACAACTAACAAAGCTCCAACGGGCTTAAATTTTCCCAATAACGTAGTTAAGGAAAATGTTAACCCAGGTACATTAAGTAAGTCGGCGGGGAAATTTATAACTATGTAACGGAAATTTAACAATTAGTATTATTGTTAAATTTAATACGTTCTGTACTATGTTTTCTGGTTTCTCCCCTAGCATTCACCCCATTGATAACG
>NZ_JADEXH010000077.1:0-13357 GCF_015207205.1 Sphaerospermopsis sp. LEGE 08334
ACCAGGATTATAGGATTAACAGGATTGTTTTTTTAATATTATCATTTTTGTCTGAATCAGGATGTCCAGGATTATAGGATTAACAGGATTGTTTTTTTAATATTATCATTTTTGTCTGAATCAGGATAACCAGGATTATAGGATTAACAGGATTGTTTTTTTAATATTATCATTTTTGTCTGAATCAGGATGTCCAGTATTTGAGGATTTTCAGGATTGTTTTCTATTTCTTCTTTTTGGTAATTCAAAATATGAAGGCATTTTTATTTAATTCAGTCTTATTCTCTCATTTTTTCCTGAATTTATTCTCTATGCCCTATGAATTTCTATTTAGTAGTCAAATGGGAATTAAAGTCTATATTTTTACTTTCTTTATTGCGTATTTATATTTAAGCCTCTATGCTGCTTATGATACTTGTATATGTACTACAAATTAAAGTGCGGAATGTGGGTTCTACTAGATATTGACGCGATCGCACCCGTACTATTTGACCTGGTATAATATTATTTATGTCAGTTACAGTATTATTCACCTCAACCAGCCCCCTAACTGAGTATTTGCAACCTAATCATAATCATAATCTGTTTCATATATCTCAACATCTGGTGAAACCCGAGTATCAGATAAATCTAAAACATCATCTGTCAGGCTGATAATTTCCCCCCTAAAAAATTCTGCCAGGCTTTTAGCTGCTTTTGCTACTTGTTCAGTATTCCAAGTTGATACAGGTGCTGGTGATACAGGTGCTGGTGATATGGGTGTTGGTGATATCGGTGTTGGTGATATCGGTGTTGGTGATATCGGTGCTGGTGATACAGGTGCTGGTGATATCGGTGCTGGAGTTGGTGGGGGTGCAGAATTATCTACTGAAGCTGTATTCGTAACTACAGGCTCAATTTTCGGTGTAGGTGGAGGTGGTGGTGCGGGTTGTGATGTAGGTTGAGGTTGATTATAAATAGGGGTTGTCGGTAGTTGCTGAACACTAGTAGAATCTTGTGGAGGCGAATTTCTTTTAGCTGTGGCAGAAGTAGATGAAGTTGCTTTTTCCAAACTTACTTGGATGTCACGTTGAAAAGTGTGGTGAAAAGCAGTTGTAATTATAGGTAAATAAGATTTAACTTTGTCATACCATTTAGGTTGTACAGCAACACGAGCTATGACATCATTTAACTCGATTAATTGGCACATTTGACCTAATAAAGTTCGTGGTGGTAACTGTTGGATGTTATTACGGACTTGATGCCAAATCTGATTTAAATCATACTCTGATCCCGCTACTACTTCCTGTGGGGGTGCTGTGGGTGTTGTCTCAGGTGCAGGAGGTGTATAAACAGGTTCTGCTGCTGGTGTTGATATCGTGTGAGGTGGTGAATTATGATAATTGGGTTGATTATAAGTTGGTGCTGGTGTAGATGCAGGAGTAGATACTGTGTTAGGTGCTGAATTTTGATTTGGTTGATGATAAGCTGGTGCAGGTGCAGAGACTGGAGAATGGTAATTTGGTTGAGTATAAGCCGGTGGTGGTGCAGATACAGCAGATGTATTTGCTGCTTGGGGTATACTAGGTGCTTGTACCTGAATATTTGCACTAGGTAATAAACCCAGTAATGTGACTTCTAACCACAAACGGGGTTGAGTAGTATTTTTGAGTTGTACTTCGGCTGTTCTTAAATGTTGCTGTCCCCGTAAAATTGTGGTTATATCTAACCTGTGGGCAAAGTTAACCAATAAATTCCAAGTTTGTTGAGTACAAGCAACTAAATCTTGTCGAGTTGGGGCGGTTTTGGCTATAAGTAAATCTCGATAAAAAGCGGCTAAATTTTGGAGAATAATTAAGGGTTCACGTCCTCGATCTAGGATTTTGCGGGTAGAATCTAATACTATTTCTGAGTTATCCTGAGCGATCGCCTCTAATAAAACTAGCAAATCTTTTTCACTCACTGAACCCACCAAGTCCCAAACCTGATCCGGTGATACTTCCCCTGGTAACAAAGCTAATTGATCTAATAAACTTTCTGCATCCCGCAACCCACCCTGTGAAAGTTGGGCTACCAATGTAATAGCATCTTGAGAAAGATTAATACTTTCGTTAGCAGCAATTTTACTTAAATGTCTAACCATTGCTTCTAACTGAATCCGCCGAAAATCAAACCTTTGACAGCGGGAAATAATTGTTGGTAATACTCGCTGGGGGTCAGTTGTCGCTAAAATAAAAACTACGTGCTTAGGTGGTTCTTCCAGAGTTTTAAGTAACGCATTAAACGCTGCGGTACTTAACATATGACATTCATCTATCACATAAACCTTATACCGACACTGCACCGGGGCAAACTGGGCTTTTTCTATTAATTCCCGGATATTATCAACACCAGTATTACTAGCAGCGTCAATTTCTATTACATCCAAAGAATAGCCTTTGGTAATGCCTTGACAAATATCGCACACTCCACAGGGTTCAGCAGTGGGATTGTTACTTTTAAGACAATTTAAAGACTTAGCCAAAATCCGGGCACTAGAAGTTTTCCCCGTACCTCTAGGACCAGTAAACAAATAGGCAGGGGCTATTTTTGCCGAATTAATGGCATTGGTGAGGGTTGTGGCGATCGCCTCTTGTCCCACCAGTTCAGCAAAACTCTTGGGGCGGTACTTATGGTGTAGGGGTTCGTAAGGCATAAAGAATAAGCAGTTAACAATGAGCAGTTAACAGTTAAAGTAAATATATGTAAATATCTATGGAGTATCACCACCAACCAGAATTTGGGGTTTCACTATTTTAACAACTGAAGACCATTTCCTCTGGCAAACAAGGGGACTGGTGACTGGGGACTGGTGACTGGGAAAAAAATTTTAGATTTTAGATTTTAGATTTTAGATTGGATTTGACAAAAATAATCCAAAATCCAAAATCCAAAATCCAAAATTAATAACTCCTGCCTCCTGCCTCCTTACATAGCACCTTGTTACCTAACATCGCTAGAATTTTAAGAGGCAACAATCAATGGTGCAGCAGATGCTCAAGCGGGTAATTCAGTGGCTCAAAAAATTGTTTCAGGGTTTGTTTGCTAGGAAACATAGTCCTAAACCAGTACAGCAGAATATTGATAAAACAACCGCACCACCGCTGAGTGATACGGATCTAGAATTTCTGTTTACAGAACTTTTAGCAGGAGTTCATCAAGCTAGAGGCCAGGCTTGGGTGCAAAACTGGTTACATAAAATTGAACATCGTGTCAGCACTCAACAATGGCTAGATTGGCTAAATCACTTTGGAGAGAGATTATTAGCATCTACTAAACCTCATAATGAATTAGCAGCACGGTTAGTACAGTTGGGTGAGTTGGAGGTTGGTGAAGTTGGCGACCTAGCATACAATATTGGTATGCAATTGCTGACACGCACCCAAGCAGAACCTATTTGGGAATATGATGGACCCGATGCTGTCAGTCCAACTGTCTCTGAGGAGAATTTTCCAGAGGAAGAATACCAAACTGTGACTTGGGATGAATTATTGGTGATTTTGCAGGAAAATGACATCTTACGCCAGCAAATTGTGCAAGATTTCGCTATTGAAAGTGATGACCCACAACAAATTATTCAGGCACTCATAAATAAATCTCAGACAATGGGTGAATCTGCTGCATCGGAAAAGTCAGATCAACCCATTCCCGAATGAATTGATGACAATATTAGGTAATTAAATGATTTTTTTGACACAAGGATAGCTACAATCTAGGAGAAAGAAAATCCAAGAATGTGGCAAATGCTCAGGTGGCTATTGCAGTGGCTTAACAACTTATTCAAGTACCCCTTTGGCAGTCGTCGAACTCATGAGTTCGACGGCGATGAGGTGTATATGGTAGAAAAGTCTCTACCAGAATTAACCAATGCGGATCTGGAAGTATTGTTTAATGAGTTGCTTGAAGGTGTACATCAAGCGCGGGGACAACAATGGGCGCTGAAGTATTTGCAGCGAATGGAACCCCGGATCACTGTTGAGCGTTGGATCGATTGGTTGCTGATATTTGGTGAAAAGTTGCTTTCTTCACCAGCACCAAATAGTAAGATCGCAACGCGAATGGTACAACTGGGTGAACTCAACATCGGCAAAGTTGGTGAACTGGCATCGGAAATTGGCATCCAGTTGTTAAGCCGTGAGTTCTTGTCCCAAAACTTACAGCAAAATCTACAAACAACTCCAGAACCCACAGCGGTGGCAGCCACACCACCAGCAGAACCATCTTTAGAAACTCCAGGACAAGGATTGCTGGGGGATTTGGGTGAGCAATTATGGCAGTATGAACAGAAGGAAACTGTAGATATTGCACCAGATATTGCACCAGTATCCATGAGTTTGCAGGATTCTTGGACAAGTAATCTACAACATTTGAGTGACCAAAATGCAGTAACAGAAATATCTGAAGCTGTGATTTATGAGTATGTAGGGGAAGAACAACCAGAGACGGTGGAAGAAGAAGTAGAGGAAGTTGTGGTCTCTACCTTGGCAGAAAATTGGGATCAGTCGTTGACTAATTTGCAGCCACAAGTAGCCCAAACTCTGGATGAGTTGGTGGTAAGGTTGGAACAAAGTACCAGTTTAGTTCAACAATTAGCTTCGGAATTAGCATTGCGTGATGCCTACGGTGGGCAAAGCCATCTTCTAGCAATAACTCAACGTCCGAGTTTTCAACTGACTGTGACTAACCAGGCTGAGGTTTTATTTTACCAAGGTTTACAACAAGCTAAGTCTGGTGATTTGTTGGGGGCTTTGGCTTTTTATAGTCAAGCAATTAAATTGCAACCAGAATCTTACGAGTATTGGTTTAATCAAGGGTTGACTTTGTTTCATTTACAAAGGTTTGAAGAAGCGATCGCTGCTTATGACCAAGCAATTAGTCTCAAATCTGATTTCTCTAAAGCTTGGTATAACCGGGGCGGAGTTTTGGGAGAGTTGGGTGATTTTGATGGGGCGATCGCTTCTTTTGATCAAGCTATAGAGTTGAAGTCTGAATACCAAGAAGCTTGGGCTAGTCGGGGTTTAGCCTTGCTTAAATTAGGGCTAATTTGGGAAGCTATTTCTAGTTATGATCAGGCTTTGAAATTACAACCCGAAGATCAGGAAACTTGGTATTACCGAGGAGTTGCTTTGGGGGTAGGTGAGCAGTTTGAAGAGGCGATCGCTTCTTATGACCAAGCTTTAGAAATTCAACCAGATTATCATGAAGTGTGGATTGACCGGGGTGTGGTCTTATTTAACCTCAAACGCTGGTCAGAAGCAATTGAATCCTGGGACGAAGCATTAGCTATTCAATCTGATTTTTACTTAGCTTGGTATAACCGGGGTATCGCCTTAGAAAACTTAGGCAGACGCGGAGAATCTATTGAATCTTATCAACAAGCCATCACCATTAAACCTGATTTTCACCTCGCCTGGTATAATCAAGCTGTAGCTTTGTTTTACTTGGGAAGACTTACAGAAGCTATTTCTTGCTATGACAGCGCCTTAGAAATCAAACTCGACTATTGGGAAGCTTGGCTTGGTCGCGCTTTAGCCGTGGGGAATGTGGTTAATAACAAAGCATCTCTGAGTTTACCCAGTAGCATAGCGAAATCTCATCCTACCCTCAATCAGCGAGGTTATGAGGGCAAAATAGCCACTTATGAAGAAGGTTTAAAACATCTCCGCCCTGATACCCACCCAGAAGGTTGGGGAAGATTGCATTTAGCAATGGGTAATACCCACTACGAACACGGCAAAAAACAACCTTCACCCCGCTATTATTGGCAACAAGCGTTAACTGAGTATCAACAAGCACTATTAACACTCACTTCTGAAGATTTTGCAGAATTGCATCTAGAAGTATTGCAAGCTTTAACCAAAGTGCTTGTTGCTTTAGGAGAAACAGAAACAGCACAGGAATTACAAAAACAAGGTCTAGATTTATTACAACAATTACTAAATCAAATCACCTGCTCGGAACAAAACAAAAAACAACTCGCTTTGAAATTTGCAGGTTTCATACAATTAGGAGTTGATTTAGCGGTAAATACAGGTGATTTAGTAGAAGCTTGGGAAATTGCTGAACATGGCAAAAATACCTGTTTAAAATTACAGCTTTCTGGTTGGAGTAATGAAATTTATTCCCCCAACTATCCAGGGATTCAACAACTACTCAATCCGCAAACTGCGGTTATTTACTGGCATCTTAGCCCGGTTGCTTTACACACCTTTATTATTAAATATGATGCCCCATCACCTCTACTTTTATTAACACCCATTCAAGATGTAGAAGTCATACCAGAAGCAGTAAAAAGGTTAGTAGAATTTGAAAATTGGCTAGAATTTTGGCAAAAAGAATATCAAGAATATTGTCAAAATCCCGACTTGGAAAATCCCCTGAATCATTCCTGGTGTGTGGATATGGAAGGCAGATTATTAAATTTGCGAAATATCCTCAATATTCCGACAATTCTACAAGAAATAGAAGGAATCACCCATCTAATTTTAATTCCTCATCGGGATTTACACAAATTACCTCTTCATGCTCTTTTTGCTGTTGAACAACCAGATGCACATTACACAATCAACTATTTACCCAGTGTCCAAATAGGATTAGAATTAAACACTGATGGGTTATCAAATTGGCAACTGCAAAAATTCCTGAGTGTGGAAAATATAGAACACACAAGTAATGATGAAATACAATTTGTTGACTTTGCAGCAGCAGTGGTGAGACAGATGTTTAATAATGCTCAACACATCCAGGGTTCACAAGCGACAAAAGATAATTTAGAAAATGCCCTAGCCGCAGATTATAACATCTTGCATTTTACTGGTCATGCGGTTAACAATTTAAGTGAAGTGGCAAAATCGGCTTTGGTTTTAGCAGATGAAGATAAACTGACTTTATCAGAAATTAGTCAACAGACTTTTAGTAATTACAATCTGTTTACATTCACAAATTCTGAAAATGTTAGTCATAATATTCAAAATATCAGTAGTGAATATGTGGGTTTAACAACTGGGTTATTAAATAGTGGTGTTCCTTATGTATTGAGTACACTTTGGAATGTGGAATCATCTGCTAATGCTTTAGTCATTATAGAGTTTTACAACAGATTACTTTTTCATCACTCTCCAGTTACTGCTTTAGCGGAAGCTACAACTTGGCTAAAAGAAATAACTGTTGCCGAACTGATCACATGGTATGAAAATTTATTCAATAATCTGCATTTAGAAGAGTTGAAATTGAGGGATTTTGTCACGATGCAAATTGATAAATATCGCCAATTATCACCTCAGAAACAGCCTTATAATCATCCTTACTATTGGGCGGGATTTATTTTGTCAGGTTGTGGTTGAATGGATATTCCAATTACACATCTGCACGAGAGATTTTCAATCATAGTAATGGCACATTTAAAAACTAAAGCAACCACTGGTAATTTACCAGAAAGAGAGCAATGGAAATGGATATTAATTCGCGGACTTTATGACAGAGGTTTAACAAAAGAAAAAATTGTTAAACTTTTTAAAATCATTGATAAAATGATGACAATTGACAATTGACAATTAACAATTAACAATTGACAATTATCAATTATCAATTGTCCTATCTCATATTTTGCTTTTTCTCAGCTTTCGGATCACGATTTGCTACAGCAGCTAATTCTGCATCCATTAAAGTTTTACCTGTTGCTGCAAGGTAAACATCATCTAAACTAGGACGAGATTGGGCAATACCAAAAATTGGTAAACCTGCATTATTTAACGCTTGTTGAATAGTAATTAAAGCGTCATTTCGGGGAGTAACTACCAAATTTAAGGAGTTACCTTGGGCAGAATTAATGATAATTTCTTGTACAAAAGGTAAAGATGACAGCAGATTTTTTGCTTTGTCTGCTTCTTCTTGGGGTGAAAATTCGCGGATGCGTAAAGTAATGCGATCGCCTCCTACTTGATCTTTTAATTGAGAAGGTGTACCAGTGGCAATTACCAAACCCCGATCTATAATTGCTACCCTATCAGCTAAAGCGTCAACTTCTTCTAAATAATGACTGGTGATGACAACTGTGGTCCCCGCAGCGCGTAATTTCCGCAAAAAGTCCCACACTACAAAACGGCTTTCTATATCTAATCCTACCGTTGGTTCATCTAATACTAAAACATCTGGGGAATGTAATAAACCAGCGGCCAAGTCTAGACGTTTGCGTAAACCACCGGAATAAGTGCCGGTTTTCTTATCTGCGTATTCCTGTAAACCGAGTAAATCTAATACAGTGTTAATGCGTTCTTTGATCACTTTACTGGGGAGGTGATAAAGTGCTGCTTGCAGTTGTAGCAGTTCTCTACCCGTTAGCACCTTATCTAAAGCCACCTCTTGCGCTACATATCCTAACTTTTGACGTGCTAGTTTAGGGTTATCTAACACCGAGATTCCCGAAACTTCGATTTTTCCAGAGTCGGGGGTGGTGAGGGTACACAAAGCGCGGAGAGTAGTGGTTTTCCCTGCACCGTTGGGACCGAGTAACCCGAATATTTCCCCTGGTTTCACCTCAAAGGAGACATCCTTAACAGCGACTACAGAACCGTAGCTTTTTTTTAGATTTTCGATTAAAACTGCTGAGGCCATGACAGCAATAAATCCTAACTATACATTTCGCAACAATCTATTTTCTATTGTACGAGTTAGGCGTTAGGTGTGATGAGTTCTGGGTTTCATTTTGAAAAACTTGTTTTTTTGGTATAAAGGGGTACAGTGTGTCAATCAGGATTTCCAGATTTTCAGAATGAACAGGATTTTGCAGAAAAAGCTGAGTTTTACCACAGGCTATCAGATAATGGTAGAGTACAGCCAACTTATGCAAATCGCTAGAAAAAAATAGATTTTTATGTTAAAATAATAAGCCCGTGACGAGGATTGAACTCGTGACCTCACCCTTACCAAAGTGAATTAGCCCAGAGAGAGGGTATTTTTATGGGTGGAAAATTTTGGTAAAAAGCTTTTAGTTTTTGGCATGAATTTGGTACTGATATATTCTTGTACTCACTTACACCCCTATAGGTGGTACAAGATATGCAATCACTTAACCATGGTAAACTCCAAAAAGCTTTGGAGCGTGCTAATCAAAAATTAGACATACTTAAAATAGAGGTAGATAAATCTCGATTACGCATAAGAGTGAGACGTAGGGATATTAACTTTACCAAATACACTCATGCTGCTACCTTAGACGGTTTAGATGCAACTGTAGCTATATGCAAAGAAATAGAAAGTGATTACTACAGAGGCAATTTTGATAGCACTTTAGTTAAATATGGTTTAGCAAAGATAACTACACCTAATTTAATAGAAGTAGTAGACATACATACACATACGCATACACACGACTTAACCCTAAAAGATATCTGGGAGAGTTATAAGGCGTTAAAACCCGATACTCCAAAAAGCACTATTAAAAACCGCTGGATACCTTTAGATAAATGGCTTAATGAATGCCCTATTGAATGTTTGCAATTAGCTAATGCAGATAAGTTATTAGCATGGTTAAGAAGTAAATACTCTGATGGATATATCCATACTCCATTATCGACTTTACGTACTGCCGTAAATTTGGCAATTAAATTAGGGAAAATAAAACTTACGATAAACCCGTTCAGTACATTACTTTCAATTTTAGAAATAGACTCAAGAAGCATTCAAATCTATTCTAAAAATGAAGTCAAGTTAATTTTAGAAGCATTTAAGGATGGTAGGTTTGATAAAGATAAAACGGCATATTCTAGCAAATATTATGCAGGATATGTAGAATTTAGGATTTTGACAGGATGTAGACCTAGTGAAGCAATAGCGTTAACCTGGGATGATATTAAACATAATAAAATTATCTTTAACAAACGCTATTCTAGTGGACAATTACTATCAGGTACTAAGAATGGTGTAGATGCAAGATTATTCCCTGTCAATGCACAAATGAATACATTTTTGAATGATTTACCAAAGATACCTAATGAACATAATTTAATGTTTCCATCTTATGAAGGGACATATATTGATCAGCACAATTTTCATAATAGGTATTGGCAACCAATAGTCAATAAGCTATACAGCCAAAAATTAATATCTAAGGAATTAACGTTTTATGATCTAAGGCATAGTTTCATTACTTGGATGTTAAGAGATGGAGTAGATATAAAAACAATTGCCTCTATTGTTGGTAATTCTCCTGAAACAATAATGAAGTATTATCTTGCAAGTAATGATGATATTGAATTACCGGAAATATAAATGCAATTTATAATGTGAGTGAAGATGCTATGGATAAAAAAGGAATTGAATTATGAATGAAAAATAATATTCATTGGATATCTTAAATCCTATAAGGAATCCTTACACAATTTGTGTAAGGATTTTTCTTTTTGGAGGGGTTTTAGAATCCTTGTACAAATCCTTCAAGGAATCCTTACACAAATCCTACAAGGATTAAAAAATGCCTCCTTATAGGATTTGTTCAACAATTTGTGCAACGATTCCTGCAAGGATTCAGTATTACCCTTTTTTACCAAAACCGTGAAATTTTCTTCACCTTAATTCCAGCCACTGAAAATCACTATAGTGAAAATCAATGGCTGGAATTTTTTGGATATCAATTACAGCTTTTTAGGAACATAAGGTAACCTAAGGTAACTCGGATAATATCTTAACATCGTCGTACAAATCCTTATAGGAATCGTACAAGAGAGTATGCGAAAAGGGATAATAGAGGTATATAAAATATTTTTATTGGGTGTGACAACACTGCATAATTAAAACTTATAACTCGCACAAGAGTTTTTGCTGCAAAAAGGATAATAGGATATATAAAATATCCCTATCAATTATGTCCGCCCAACATAATTAAAACTTATAGCATCCTTACACACTGCACCCGTTAAACACTGCTATTCCTTATATACTTTACGCTGCTAAAAATCATAATTCCTTACAGAAATAACGTATAAATGTACATTCATTTAAATTACAAAATCACAAAATCCTTATAGGAATAACCTTATTTAATTTACCCTTTAAATGCCCTGCAAGGCACGATACCCTATCAAATGAAGTAACGTATGGTAAAGTATGGTTTCGTGGGTTTCCTTATACAGCAATACTTTCAGCTATTGCTGATTTTGTAATACAAACAGATGTACTGTAGTATGCAAACATAACTAAGGATTATAGATATAAAAACTGTTTATTTCATTTACTTATCTTGCAGATATGTACATTAATTGACTTTATATATTTTTTTAAATTCGTGCATATCTTGTCTGGTAATAATTACGGATATCTGCAATTCAAAAAAAAATCACTCTATCACGCAATGTGGAGAAAATCGTGATAAAGTGATTAGTAATCAAACTAAAAAAGAATAAACAAACAGCCAAGATATTTCTGGTACTCCTATGTAGTAGGAACAACTGGACATATCATAGCTACCCGTTCCTTTATACGATATCACAGATGTTGTAAAAAATCACGGGCTTGATGTTTATTCTCCAAAAAAAAATAAGGAGACAAGCCATGAACTTTGCATTAAAAATGAGAACACCCAAGGCTGCTTATCGGAAATTAGCAGGTGAAACAGGTATCCCTGTTGAATGGCTTGAGCCTAATGTATATCGCAATGAAGATGATACAGCCTGGGTATTTGAATGTGATGGTGGTGAGAGACAGTTTAAATACGATAATCCTCCAAAGGATGAGAACGGGAAGGCATTAAAGTATTTGTCTGAAAAAGGTAGCGTAGCTGATATCAATATTCCCTTATGCCCTAACTTTGTCAGCTATGCACAGAAGATAGGGGACAAAATAAGCAAAGGCGAATTAAAAATAGAGGATACTTGGTTACTGATTACTGAAGGCGATAAAAAAGCAATCGTTGGTTGTATGCACGACTTATTGACAGTTTCAGTGCATGGCGTTACTAGAGCATTATCTAAAGGTGATAGAGATTTAGTGCCAGGGTTAAAAGACCTGATAGCAAACGGTGATCCAAGATATGAAGTCAAAAATGTATACATAGCTTATGACTCTGATTGTGCTATCAAACCGCAAGTGGCAATGGCAACGATTGAACTAGGATTAAAACTCAGAGATGAGTATGGATGTAATGTTAAAATTCCCGTGTGGGAGTACATGGAAGATCAGAAAGGTATGGATGATTATATCAGGAAACATGGCATAGAGGCATTTAAGGAAGTGCTGGAAAAAGCATATACCCTAGATGCTTATATCGAGAAATTTGATGATACCCAAAAAACTAAAAAGCAATCAATCAAGAAAAAAACGCACGCCCAAATAGTTGAGGAGCTGTCTAATTTTTACGGGAATCGTGTCAGATTAAACGAGATGACTAATGATGTAGAAAAAGATGGTAGAGAATACTATCTTGATAGTTCATTCATTCACATAAGCCAAGAGGCTAAGGTAGAACTCACCAAGACTTATGCTATTGATTACTTGGTAGAGGTTGCCAGAAATAACGCATACCATCCAGTAGTAGAGTATCTGAACTCTGTTAAGGATAAAGCGCAAAATTTAGATGCTGATACTGCATTATCCAAGATTCATAAAATGCTTAGTGAGATAACAGGTGTAACAGATAAATTGCATCTAACCTTTATCACTAAAACCTTAGTAGCTGCTGTAAATAGAGTACATAGACCCGGTTGTTTCTTTAAACGGGTATGTGTATTTTATGGGCAACAGGACGCGGGTAAGTCTAGTTTTTGGAGGGAATTGGCAGGGGATAAATTCTTTAATTCTTCCTATAAAGGTACAACCGATAAAGATGATTTAATGGCACTACATTCAGCATGGATTAACGAGATAGCTGAGTTCGATAAAGTGTACAGAAAAACAGATGTAGCTAACCTAAAGGCTGTAATTTCTGACCCGTTTGATAAGGTTAGATTACCTTATGGTCGTACTATTCAAACATTGCATAGACGATCAATCTTAGTAGCCTCAACAAACAAACAAGATATACTACTTGACCCTACTGGACATACCCGATTTTGGGTTGTAGTAATCCCTGGGAAAATTGATTTCAGATCCTTACTTGAGTACCGTGATTTAATTTGGGCTTGTGTGTACAACCTATTCAACTCTGGATATTCTTATGAACTGTCAGACGATGAACAGGTAGCGAGTGCTGCTAACAATGAAAGATTTACCAGTTTTGATCCGTTATTTGACGATGTAGAACACGCTTGTACTGTAGTGGGATGGAGTAAGGACGGTGAGGAGTATGTAACCTTGCGAGATTTATACAACTACCTCTACCCGGAATCATCTGGTAAGGCGCTTAAAC
>NZ_JADEXH010000078.1:0-12976 GCF_015207205.1 Sphaerospermopsis sp. LEGE 08334
GCTCAAAAACGCTCAGAATCCAGTGAGAGTAAAGCTTTTTAATGGTACACATTATTATTAGTAAATATTCATCAGGATCTTTATAGGGTGAGGACTCCGGGGAATCCTACAACGATTTGTTCAACAATTTGTGCAAGGATTTGTATAAGGAGGCATTTTTAAATCCTTGTACAAATCCTACAAGGATTCCTTATAGGATTCAAAATATCCAATGAATATTATTTTTCATTCATAATTCAATTCCTTTTTTATCTCATCCTCACTCACATTATAAATTGCAGACAATAACTTAACCATTGTATCTGCTAGACGACAAAGATCTAAAAGAGTTAAGCCACTATCCTTTATCAAACGAGAAGCTATGTTAATAGCACTTTCTAAAGGTATAGCTTGGTAAGTGTGATTTGTTAACAAATCTATTGACGTTTGAAGATTATCCCGTTTCTTATATACAGAGTCATTGACAGATACACTATGCCCTAAACTCCTAGCACGTATCTCTTGAGGTATACCTGATTTTTCTCCCAATTGATTAGCTAAATGTCTAAAAGCATAAGCCTCACTCACCGGACATTCCCATCTTTTCAAATTCTTAGAAAACAAAGCAGCAAAACCACCAACCAATGTTTTAGGGTTATCTGTTTTTGGTTTATATTCTGGTAATTTTGGTTGTTGAATATTTAACCGTTCTAACAATTTCTTATCTAAACACATTGGTTTACATACTCTACCACCAGTTTTAATCGTTGTACCAAAATAAGTCATATCACCTAACACAAGTAGTAATTCTTTGTTGTCAGGATTGCCAATGGCAGGTATAGCTACACCGTCTTTAGTGTATGCTTCTGTTAGATTTAAGGCTGCTGCTATTTCAGATGGACGTAAACCATAAACCACACACATAGAGGCAACCCATAGCCATGATTTTCTAATGTCTAAATATCTTGGCTCTGTGCATTCTGATAATGCTTTATCATGCCATTGCAAAAACTGTTCCAAAGAGATACTTTGTTTGTCTCTGAACTCATATTGAGTCGGATCTATATCTGCAAGCTGTTCTAGCAACCTCTCATTATTTGGGCATAAAGCACATACTTGTTTAAGTATTGTGTGTGCATCCTTAAAACTATTTGTACCTTGTTCCCAAGTAAAAAGAACTTGTTTTATATCTTCCCATTTAGGTTGTTTATCCCAGTCAGGGAATTTATCAAAAACTATCTTGTAGTGCCTGTTAAATGAGTTCACATCGTTAGGGATATCTTTTGAACGTTTACGTTTTGTGTTTTTGTTTCTACCATTCCAATAACGATCTGTGATCTGAGAAAATATTTCTCTATACGTAGTGATATCGTTTATAATCTCATTCCTACGCAATATCTCCTTTTCATACCAATCCCAAAATTCAGAAGCACTTGTAAATGTGTCTAAAGCAGTTTTAATCCTAAAAGCCTTTTGCTTTGCTTCATATATGCCGTCATAAGTTAGTTGTACCCCACAAGGTTTCGGTAATCTCTTGTTAGTACCTGGGTGTATGAACTGCAAATACAGATGAGATCCCTGTCTCTTAAAACTTATACCCTTTGGTAATTCTTTAGATACGTTTCGTAAGGTTTCAAGCAGATCATCAAAACTGCCATAATTACCACTACCGCCAATACTCATTTTTTGTTCACTCCTAAAAAATGGATTTTAGAGTGAGTAATCCAGAACCCTTGTAAAATCACACTTTTGGGAGTTATACAGCGTTCAAGTCGCACCAGTCCCGTATATTTACATTAAACTGCAAAGTTGAACAATTAATTGGTCTTAACCTCTATGATAAATTGTCTGATATAAGTTAGGATAGTGCATCGAAGAAAGCGACCCTATTTATATCGTGGATACATACTTTTATACATAAGCATCTACCAAGTTCTGATTTGGGTTTATTTTGCCAAAATTTCCTAATCTAAATAATTTTTTAGATAAAATTTTTTAGATAAAATTTTTATGTTCGCAAACACACTTACACAGCCTTGAAAAAGCTATTGTTTAAAGGTAAATCTTTGCGGTTTATGTCTTTTATCCTACCCCTGTTTATATGGTGGGGATACAAAGAAATACAAAATCAGTTTGTACATCCACAAGCAGTCTTAGTTTTGGGCGGTTCTACTAAACGTTTAGAAAGGGAGAACTTTACTGCTGAATTTGCCAAAAAGCATCCCAATATACCAATATGGATTACTGGTGGTAGTCCACCTAGCTATACGAAACAAATCTTTGTTAAAGCTGGAATTAATCCTAAGCGTTTATATTTAGATTATGAGGCTGTTGATACAGTTACTAATTTTACTACGTTGGTAGATGATTTGCAAGCAAGGGGTATCAAAAGCGTTTATTTAATTACTTCTGATTTTCATATGCGCCGTGCTTGTGTAATTGGTGAGATTGTTTTGGGTAGTCGAGGTATTAAATTTAAAGCGGTATCTGTTCCCTCAAAAACCGCACCGGAACCTATCGAAAAAGCTATCCGCGATGGAGCTAGAGCTATAATATGGCTAGTAACTGGTTATACAGGAGCAGAGCAAGTTCAAACTAAACGCTAACCTTTATTAATTAGGGTTTGCTGAAAAAGTTATCTGTGAAGGACCAGTGACAGGTGACAGGTGACAGGTGACAGTTTCAAGAGTTGGATAGGAACGATTTTTTCTTTAAGTAGTAACGTAAGTTGCTAGTTAGGGAAAATGTCAGAATCAGGATAACCAGGATTTAAGGATTAACAGGATAATAACAGAATTTTAATTAGCAATTACCCATTACCCATTACCAGCCTTAACAAATAACTAGCAACTTGAGTTAGTAATTAAGTGCAAGGTTTTTCAGTTGCCACCTCATAAAAGCTTGCTCTTTTTGAAAGTCAAAATAGCTGAAACCCTTTACCTGTAAAGTTTTCAGATTTATTCAGCAACCCCTAATTAGGGATTAGACATTGGGAATGAGTTATTTTCCTCTTTAACAAAGGCACGAGGCTCTAAGGTAGGAGTTATTTATTTTAGATGTTGGATGCAAGGATTTTGGATTGTTTTTATTAACTCAAATCTAAAATCTAAAATCTAAAATCTAAAATTTTCTTCCGCAGTCACCAGTCACCAGTCATCAGTCACCAGTTTCCTGTTCCCTGTTCCCTGTTCCCTTCTGACTATGCCAATAATATATTTATGGACAAACGCCATTTTTTACAAATTAGTGCCGTCTTAGTCGGTACAGCCTTTTTTTCACGTTATGTAACTGGGAGTTCAGAACCTATGGCATCTGCGGATACAAAATTTGAAGTCACCAAAGCTGAAGAGGAATGGAAGTCTATTTTAACGCCGGAACAGTTTCAGGTGTTGCGAAAACATGGTACAGAAAGACCTCATACCAGTCCTTTAGACAAAAATTATGAACCTGGTACTTATGTTTGTGCTGGGTGTGGACAGCCTTTGTTTATTTCAGACACTAAGTATAACAGTGGTACTGGTTGGCCTAGCTTTTTTAAACCTATTGATGGGGCGATCGCTACTACTGTAGATCGTTCTTTTTTCATGACCAGAACTGAAGTTCATTGTAGCCGTTGTGGTGGACATTTAGGTCATGTATTTAACGATGGACCCAAACCCACTGGTTTACGTTACTGTATGAACGGCGTTTCATTGAAGTTTGAACCAGCGTAAATTTAGGTGACAGGTGACAGGTGACAGGTGACTGGGGAAGAAAATTTTAGATTTTAGATTTTAGATTTTAGATTGGAGTTAACAAAATCCAAAATCCAAAATCCAAAATCCAAAATAAAAAAACTCCTGACTCCTGACTCCTGACTCCTGAATTCTTATCTATAACCAATCTCGATAAGCAGAGATTTCATTTACGCCAATTTCAAAGGGCATTCCTTTACCAAAAGGCGGATAAACTCTAATTTTTGCTTCTTTGGTAAATGGTTCTAAACTTTTACCAAATTGGGGAATATTGCTGACGATATGCCAGTAAGATACTATATCAGGAGCGTCAATAATTAATAACAGGGTAGTACCGTTTTTGGTGATGTACCAATGACAGTTAGATAGCAGATTTTGGGTAATGCGATCGCAAGCGTAATAAAAGCATCTGCCAATAGATTGCTCTAATTCCATTTGTAACATTCCGTCCTGTTTTGTCACCTCTACGGGAGGTAAATCATCAGGAGGAAGTAACGGAAGTTTAGACATAATTTTGCACCTCTTGATTGTAACGCTGCAAACTCTCAAGATTTTTTTACAGAAATAAAAATGAGGGTTTGAGTGCTATTGTGCTGAGATTTTATTCGTCTTGGAATTTCTTGATTTTGTCGCGGCAGGTTTGAACATCCCCAATAATCGAATTCTCAATTAAATAATCTATTTAATAACAGATATTTGTTTGATTATACGATTTCTGGGGATGGGGACTATTCTGCATTATTTGAGTCGAGTTAGCTATCGTTTTCTGGCTAAATTTACGGATGAAAGGTAAGGCTTTATTTACCGCTTCATCATCAGTTTTAGTCACAAAAAAGAACTGCGCTAACAGAAATTTATCTGCACCACTGTTATTGATGTGTCGATATCTGTTGACAGTATTTCTCAATCTCAAAAGAGAAAAAGTTGGACTCCCCATTAAACCAAAAGAATTGTCACCAGCATATCTAATTACATCATCATCACTAGCGATATTGCAGAAAAGTCCTATTTTCATGATTGGCTATATTCTAAGCTGCCACTAAATGCAAATCCAACCACAAACGCGGTTCCGACTGTCTTAATTTAGATAGTGGATCGCGGAGCAATCTTTTAGCATTTATGCAAACTACCTGAATAAGTCCCATATTTTCTGCTACTTCCCTCAATATTTCTTTTTGTGATTGTACTAATGGCATGATGTCATCAGAACAATAAATTCCTATATATTGAAAGCGTCTAGCAGGTCGTCCCCAAAAAGAGGTGATAACTTTCACATGGCAATTTTCCAATATTTCCCCAAGGTCAGGGTAATAATGGTCTAAGATTCGTGTGAATTCTTGAGCTAGGATATCTTCAGCAATCATTTGACTGATATTTCTGATTGATATTTCTGTAGCGTCTATCACTACTATTTAGTATAACATAATCTTGTTATTTAAACATGACAATTTAGCAGGTTTTTCTAAATAAAATATTAATTTTTAGCAGTCACCAGTCACAAATCACAAATCACAAATCACAAATCACAAAAAGAGGTGAACTTTAAAAAAGCATCACCTCTAATATAATGACCATTTATAATTAATTCAAAATTATTGAACTGTATAGCACAAATAAATTTTGAACTAAGTCCTGTATTTATCAAACATTCTGACTCCTGACTCCTGAATTCTTACCTTATCGGGAATTGCGTTCAGCGACTAAAACATCAGCGAGAATATTTGGTAGATTTTTCAAATCCATATATCCTTCAGAACCAGAGATAGGAGACATAAATGTATAATTCGGGTCACAGGCTCCTGTATCATAAACTTGGATAAACCATTTATCAGGAAAACCTTCAATACCCAATTCTACAATGTACCAATATTCACCCATTAACTGCGAGTTAATGATAGTAAACCAATCTCTGTATTCTTCCGCAATGTTCCAGTCTGCCAACAGAAATTCTAAAGCTATTTTTCCTGCATCAGTTGAAGTCAATAGCATTATTACTCCTGAGTTGCAACCTCATTAGAAATATCAGGATATAAACCTAATTGTTTCGCTAATTCCTTAGCAATAAAAAATAAAAATTGAGCGCCATCTTGATTACCTTCATGGGCAAACATAGTCGCAACTTGTAGCATTGTATGTATCAAACCAGAATCAACTAATTCGGGTTGAGCTTCCAATATTTCTGGTTCTTGTCCATTAGGACATCTGAGTAATTCATCAATCAAATTAAAATACTGAGTTTGGCGTTCTTCTGACATGGTAATTTACTTTATGGTGAATAAGAGAACTGAAAATTATTGCTTTATTTTCAGGATTCAGGATACAGAATATAGTATTGACAATTAATTAGAGTTTTCAAGTCATGATTGATAATTTATGAAAAATTTGCTTGAAGTAGATCCCTGCTAAAAACAATATTCTGACTCCTGACTCCTGACTTCTTACGCTTTATTGTTCAATACTTTGTTGCCAAAGTCTTTCTAACATTTCAACTTGCGCTTTGAAAACAGCAGCACGATAAACAAGATATCTATCGTAAGCAATGATTCCCAAACCAATACAAATAGGTGTAGCTAAAACCAACCATTGCAAAATTGTGATGATTTTATATTGTTCAACAATCATTTGCAGTTGGAGAAAAAAATTATTTGCAGGTATTTTTTTTTGAGTTAGAGATTCCAGAGTATTTACACTCTGATTTGGGAAAGATAAAGAAGCATAACCTGGATTAATTTTCGTGAATTCACAAGATAAATTCTGTGTCTTAACTAACTCTAGATGTCGTCCCCAAATTAAATTAAAAACTATTATTCCTGGAGAAAGTACAGCTAAAGTAACAAAACCAACTGTTAGCACATTGAAAATTTTTAATTTCATGTTTGCTCTACCTCGCTAGGTTACAATCACCCAGTAAGAAAATCTAATTAAAGGTAATTTATGGGTTATTGCTGCACCTTCTGATTGCCATTTATCAAACAGCTATCACATTTTAGATGTGATGTGGTAATTTTAGATTCAAAATATAAAATTGGTAGATGATACCTAATATTTAAATTTTTGCTGTGAATCTAAAATCTAAAATCTAAAATCTAAAATTTAAACCCAGCAGTTTGATAAGTTACAAATGTAAGTGGCGAACTCATAAATTTTGATCAAGCAATTGAAATTAAAAATTCATAAAAAATCCCAATCTACTCCTAAAATATGCTAGATTTAGTAATCAGTAATACTGACAGAATTTAAACGCTTGTGAATAGAGATCACCATTTAATTGTGGTTAAGAAGTCCCCCCTAGTTCACCAGACTTGCGTCTAGGAATTTCGGGGGGTAGAGGGGAATCTCTGCGTAAATCCTATAAATGTTTATATCAGTTGCCTCCCCAGCACACAGTTTACCCCACCAGAATTGAAATTATTAAAATTATTAAAATTGTACTCAAAGGCTGTAATACTTATCTGGTAAGAATTATAAAAATTTTTGAGGGTAGAGGTACTAGATTTTTGCAGAGGGGGTACTAGCATTTATCAGGTGGGGTGCGGGGATTTTTGTACTCAACTGCAAAGCTTTATGGGCAAATACTTGAGGATATTTAAAGATGATTTTCTATGATTAACTCTGTACTCAAATAACAGTATATCATGACAAATTAGAACTGAATTAAAAATAAACTAAAGAAATCAGAAAAGCAATTAAAATTTGTTCCAAATATTTTTGGATGTTGATAAAGTTAGGAATTACAAGAAAAGTATGTTGCTAGATAAAATTCTGAAAATAAATGTTACTCAAGCACCAAAAAATATTAAAATCGTAGTATAATAAATAAAGACATCGCCTCATTATGTGATTATTGATAATTTTAGGAAAATTTTAGGAGTTAATAAATGCGAATTGCTAAAGACGTAACAGAACTTATTGGTAAAACGCCGTTAGTACAACTCAACAAAATTCCTCAGTCTGAGGGAGTATTAGCCAGAATAATTGTTAAATTAGAAGGCATGAATCCAGCCGCTTCTGTTAAAGATCGTATTGCTTTAAGTATGGTAATTTCAGCAGAAGTCGAGGGTTTAATAACACCAGGAAAAACTATTTTAGTAGAACCAACTTCAGGAAATACAGGCATCGGTTTAGCGATGGTAGCAGCTGCCCGTGGTTACAAATTAATATTAACCATGCCAGAAACCATGAGCCAAGAAAGACGCGCCATGTTGCGTGCTTATGGTGCTAATTTAGAATTAACACCTGGTACTGAAGGAATGCGAGGAGCAATTAATAAAGCAGAGGAAATAGTAGCAAATACTCCCAATGCTTTTATGTTGCAACAATTCCGCAACCCAGCTAACCCAAAGATTCACCGGGAAACCACCGCTGAAGAAATTTGGACTGATACAGATGGGGAAGTTGATATTTTAATTGCTGGGGTAGGAACTGGGGGAACTATCACCGGAATAGCGGAAGTTATTAAACAAAGAAAACCGAATTTTCAAGTTATTGCTGTTGAACCTAGTAAAAGTCCTGTGCTTTCTGGTGGTAAATCTGGTTCTCATAAAATTCAAGGTATTGGTGCTGGTTTTATTCCCGATGTTTTGCGTCCAGAATTAATTGATGAAGTGGTTCAAGTTGATGATGAAGATGCAATGAAATATGGACGCAAATTAGCAACAGAAGAAGGCTTATTATCTGGTATATCTTCTGGTGCGGCTTTGTGTGCAGCAATTAAAATCGGTAAACGTCCAGAAAATGCTGGTAAATTAATAGTGATGATTCAGCCTTCTTTTGGGGAACGTTATTTGAGTACAGCGATGTTTCAAGATTTGATGAGTTAAATATTCGCAAATATTCTGTAGGTTGGGTTGAGTTTTTTGTCTGAATCAGGATTTCCAGGATTAAAGGATTCACAGGATTATGTAATTAATAATTGATAAATATAGATGTCAGGTATTAATATTAATTACTGTCAGTTAGATAAATTCATTTTGCTGTTGAAGATGCTGCAAATAATTAATGATTCAATATTCACAACACTAATCTTTCCTAAGATATCTGATTTATCCTGCATCTTCATGACTAAAATCTTATAAATTATGATAAAAAGAAAAATCCTGCCAATCCTGATTCAGACCAAAATATCATATATAGTATAAAATACATCTATAATATAGATGACATCTTTTTCGGTAATTTAATTTAGGCGTATGAATACAACATTGAAAGAATTTTTGGAAGCTTGCGAAAATTTAGGAACTTTGCGTTTAATAGTAACTAGCAGCGCCGCAGTATTAGAAGCTAGAGGAAAAATAGCAAAACTATTTTATGCAGAATTACCAAAAGGTAAATATGCGAATATGCACACCGAAGGATTTGAATTTCACTTGAACATGGATAAAATAACCAAGGTGAAATTTGAAACAGGTGAAGCTAAAAGAGGTAATTTTACAACCTACGCTATCCGGTTTTTAGATGAAAAAGAAGAACCTGCATTAAGCTTATTTTTACAATGGGGTAAACCCGGAGAATATGAAGCGGGACAGGTAGAAAATTGGTTGGCTTTACGTGAAAAATACGGTGAAATTTGGCAACCTTTACCGCTAGAAAGTTTGTAATTTTTCCCCACTGATTAATTCAATAAATCGTTGATCTGAACCAAAATTTAGGAATAGGGGTTTAGCAGTGCTAACCCCTTACAGGATTAACATCAGATTAATGTTAGTAATTTAAATTGATTTTTTTGAGTTTTTGATTATGTTCCTGAAAACCATTTTAAGTCTTTGTTTAATCATCCTCTTTTTATTTACCAATGCAGAAGCTAAAGCAGGTGAATTATCCGAAAAATTAGCCAACTTTACACAATGGGAAAAATTAACATCAGTTCAACCAGCAAAGGGAGATTTAGTTTACCCTGACTGGATGGCTGGAACTTGGAATGTCACCAGTACCTTAGTAGATTTAGCTGCACCTTTAGCACCAGATATTATCACACCAGGATTTGAAGCAAATTATAGTCAGTTAAATCAACCTGTGAATTTTGTAGTGAGATTTGTGAAAGTTGAACCGCAAAATTCAGGTTTCAATCTTTTCTCTAAAACAAATAAACAATCACAAAATAAACAATCACCAATTTTAGTAGCTGATCGAGTATTTAATAGTTTGAACTTATCCAGAGCTTATTTAGGAGATGATGCTGTATTAACAGTTAAACCAGATCCAGAATCTCCTAATCGTCAAATTACCTTTTTTCGTGGCGATCGCCAATTAGTTTCTGTAGTCACCGCACGCACAACCGAAAAAAATCCCGATGGTAAATTTATCAGCGCAGAAGTTTTTCAACAATATTTTAAAGGTGGTTCTCGTGCCTATTTTAATAATGTAGAATCTACCACAGCTTATCATTTAGTTTCCACATCTGACCCCAAATTACACCCAACAATAGAAGCAGATCAAGTGACTGCTGTGTACCTTTCACCCCAAGATCCTGATTATTTTACCGCAGGTTATCGTCCTGTGGCACTGTATCGTTATCGGTTGGAATTTTATCCCTTAAAATAGCCAAAAAATAGCCAATTATTACATGATAAATTTTCAGTAATTTTGGCTATTGACAATTTTGTATTATAACTGTAGCATTAAAATTCCCAATTAATAATTATGCTTGGGGATGGTTTGCATTATGGCAAATTTTCAAGATATTATCAATTATTTTCGTCCTTACTGGAGACTGAGTATTTTCAGTATTTTAGCATCTAGTATTTACGAAATTATTGATTTACTTGTACCTTATGCAATTGGACAAATTTTAAATGTTTTATCTAACCAACCTTTAGACAAACCAGTACAAGGAATAATTGTTACTTTCTCCAACATTATAAACTACCCAGTTAATCAATATCTATCTTTAGGTATATTACTGGGTTTAATCTTCTTTGTTACTGTAATAAAAGCGCCGACACAACCGTGGTTAACCAGTTGGTTTCATTGGGATATAGCTTTAAGATCGCGTCGAGATAAAAGCAAAAAAGCTATAGAAAAAATCCTCACACTTCCCCTGGAATTTTACGATGAAAATAATCCTGGACGTATTGCTGGAAGATTAGCTAGAGGTATTGTTAACCATACTTGGGGTTATCCAGAAATTGCTGGGCAATTTATTCCTAAACTCATGCGTGTAGTAGGAATATTTGTATTTATTGCCTTGATAGAATGGCGAATTTCTTTGATATTTCTGGTTTCCTTTGTTGTGATTCTCACTTTAACATGGAGGAATCTACAACAGTTAATTAAGTGCGAAGTGCTGATAGATAAACATATAGAAAATACAGAGAGTCGCACTTCAGAAATTATCACAAATATCAAAACAGTTAAAGCTTATGCAACGGAAAATAAAGAACTCAAACGACAAAAACAACGGTTAGAAAGAGAGTTGAATGTAGTTGATTATCGACTGCACAAAGGTTATGTTAAATTGCAAACTTGGCAAAAAACTGTCATTCAGTTTTGCGTGTTTATGATTCTTGGTTTGACTGTAGCTGCTACAGTCGGTGGGAAAATTTCTCTTGGTCATTTTGTGATGACTTTAACTCTTTCTAACATGGCTTATTCTGAACTAGAACCTATCAGCACCTTAGCTGAATCTTTTGCTCGTCGCTATTCGGCTATGGTCAGATTTCACGAATTTCTCAAAACACCATCTGGAGTAGATGCGGATGGGTTGTTAGCAGAGGTAAATCAAACAGAATCAGCTTATAAGTTTACTGGTAAAATTGAATTTTCTCAAGTCAGTTTTGGCTATGATAGCAACCTTCAAGTTTTGCAAGATATCAATTTGTTAATTGAACCATATCAAACAGTAGCATTAGTAGGAAAATCTGGTTCTGGTAAGTCTACTTTAGTTAAGTTGCTATTACGTTACTTTGAACCACAAACAGGGCAAATTTTGATTGATGGTGAAGATATTCGCACCTTAAATGTTGCTAAATACAGACGCAGATTAGCGATCGTTCATCAAGAAGTAGACGTTTTTAATGGTACTATTTTAGATAACCTCAAATATGGTAGACCAGATGCGACCTTTGAACAGGTGCAGGAAGCTTGTAGAATTGCCAGTATTGATGAAGTGATTCAGCACCTACCCCAAGGTTATTACACAGTTGTGGGTGAACGGGGTGTGAGGTTGTCAGGAGGACAAAGACAGCGTTTAGGAATTGCTAGAGCGTTGTTAGTAGAACCAGACGTGATTATTTTTGACGAAGCTACTTCTAGTTTAGATTATGAATCTGAGCGTGCTATTCAAGTGGCTATGCGCTCAATTCAGGGAACTCGCACCACAATTATTATTGCTCACCGTCTCAGCACCGTTAGAGATGCGGATAAAATCGTAGTTCTCAATCAGGGAAACATTGCTGAAGTCGGTAGTCACGCTGAATTATTGCGTCAAGAAGGCATTTATCACCGCTTACACTCCCTGCAAGAAACAGGTGAACTCAGGGGTTAATCATCTGAAACCCTTGTGATTTAAGCCTTTCCGGTTTTTTTGAAAAAAAGTTTTCCCAACCCCTTGCCAAACCTAAAAACTGCTGCTACTATAGTAAAAGTGGAACTGAGCGGGTCGGTGTCCGAGTGGTTAATGGAGACGGACTGTAAATCCGTTGGTTTGCGCCTACGCTGGTTCAAATCCAGCCCGGCCCACCACTTTTAGAGATGTGAGTTACAATAGCTGAGTGTCGAGTTAAATTCTCAGCTTTGTAATTCATAACTCTTCAAAAACCCGAAGAGTAAATCCCAATTTTGCCCGTGTGGCTCAGTGGTAGAGCACACCCTTGGTAAGGGTGAGGTCACGAGTTCAATCCTCGTCACGGGCTTATTATTAAAAAGCTTATCTGGTAAGGGTTCTGGGAATTAGTAGAACCGGGTACAGCCTATTCTTGTATCTCAGGACTAATAGATTCTACCACTTTTCTACCACTAAGAAAAATAAAAGGTTTTGATTAATAAGTTTTTCTTGTAGGGTAATAAGTAATTTTAACATTTAGCTTATATATCTTATATTCTTACCCTTTCCAAAATCCTATAAGGAATTGTGCAAGGAATTGTGCAACAAATTGTATAAGGATTGATTTTTAACTCCTTATACAATTTGTGCAAGGATTTGTACAAGAAATCCTTACACAATCTAGGTTTTAGCTTTCTCCGGGGGCATTTTTTGAAACCTTAATGATCTAAAAAATCTTCTCCATCAAGTTACGTCCCATAACCCATTTTGGGTAGTACGTCTG
>NZ_JADEXH010000079.1:0-12233 GCF_015207205.1 Sphaerospermopsis sp. LEGE 08334
TGGCTAATTCCCAATAGCAGGCATCTTCAGCACTGATTCTAGCGTATAATCTGAGTATCTTTGCACTTTACCTTCATTTCCTCAAAAGCAGTTGTGGTGAAGGTTAGATAGTTTTCGGAGATGTCTAATGAGTTGATTATTCCCAGTGGTGTTGTTCAAGAAATATGTATTGCACCTGATAATGATCCGGCGAAAATTTGGATAAATAATCAAGGATCTATCTATATTGGAGATGTGGATCAGATTGATATATCAATTGCTGCATGGGATCTCGGTTTAGGTGAAAGTCATGTTCTTAGCTGGGTATATAAAAATCCTGGATATGAAGCAATTATAGATGATCGTGCTGCCAAAATAGCCGCAGTTGCTTTGGAAATTCCTGTACGGGGAACTGTAGGTGTTATTTTACTTGCGAAACAAGAGGGTAAGTTAAAAGCTGCTAGGCCAATTTTTGAACAACTTCCAGAGGTTGGTTTTAGAGTTAGTACACAAGTTTTAGAGTCAGCACTTAAATTAGTTGGTGAATAGTGCTGCGATCGCACCCATAACCCACATACCAGAAATGCGATACCTTCGGTAAGCTTCGCTAACGCACCTCACAACCCACACACCCAAAAAGCGATACCTTCGGTAAGCTTCGCTAACGCACTGCACAAACCACACACAGGAAAAGAGATCGCTTTTTTGTGTAAAAACCTAAAACATTCAATTTCAATCTGGCATTTTTACACAATCATCTGTAATAAACTCACTAGCATCAGTTACACAAGGAGGTAAACCAGGAGCTATTACAGACAAATTTTGTGCCTCTCTTTCTGCAACTACAAAATTTAACTCCAACAAAAATTCTAGTAAATCATCTTCACGTTTAATACCATAAGCCTCACGAACTGCTTTATCAAGTTCTTCATGTGCTGTGCGAAGACGGTTTTTTCCTGGTATTTCTAGGGTGCGATAAAGTTCGCGTAAACTCCATTTATTTTCTATCATAATTTGTTGTCTTAACTCTCGTAATTTAACTGCTGCTGTGGCTACTTTCTTCACCTGTGATAATTTTGGATTTTGAGGAAAAGGAAAAGTATCAAAAACCGTGTCAGAAGTATAGCGAAAATCTCTTTTTAAAGTTGAGCATCTTTCATTAAACCATTGCCAATGAATATCAGATTGTAAAATTCCGAAAGAATAATCATCTGATAATGGAAATACTTGCAGAGCATCATTAGGATGTATTGAAGAACTAACAAACTCAAAAATTGGACGTTTAGTTACTCTTGCACAAGCAACATATCTCGGAATGAGAGAAATTTTCTCCAACATTTCCGGCCTTCCTCTCCAAAATTTCCACCAATGACGAAAGTGTGATTGACGTGGACCATTCTCTTTACCAGTTTGTTTCCTCTCGTCGTTAGCATTTTTTTCTATGGTTGGAAAAACATTTTTTTGAATATGTTCAAATGCTAGACGATGTTTCATAGCTGAAACAAAATCTTGACAATGATTCAGATCAATACAGTAGCGAGAAGTAAGACTTTTATAATTCCCTAATAGACTATTACCTATTAAGTAAGGATAAATTACAGATTGAGAAGATTCATCTTTAGCAATTATTTTCGCTTGTTGTGCAGTGAGTAAGAATCCTTTATGTCCGTGAGTTTGTCCTTGATAACAAGCTCCTGAGTTGGCATTAACTAAAAGTTTTTTTGCTTGAGTAACATCAAGTTTTGCAGATAAAGAAGAGTTAATGTTCTCAAGTTCTACAACTTCCCAAGGGCTATCTTTATCATCTCCAATTTGAGTATATAATTTCTTTTGACCTGATTCTTCACCTTTGATCCAATTAACAATTGAAACATGAACAACTGCACTACCTGACCAAACTTGAGTAGAAACTGCTTCGGTAATTGTTCCACCATTATTGACTATATAATCTAAACCACCTTCACGGGAGTAGTTTTGACGGATGGTATTTGTACCAACCAGTCCAGCGCGTCCACCTTTGCTTAATTCATCATGAGTACGACGAAACCAGTAAACACAATAATCTGCTCTTCCTGGTACTTCTTTATATCTTTCTCTTACTTGACTAACATAATCTTCTCCATATTCTTGCTGCATTTTGTTTTTTGATTGATAGGGTGGGTTGCCAATAATTGCGTCTGCTTTCACCCAGTCACAAAATAAAGCATCATCACAGCGAATATTTTGATCTAAATTATCTAGAGGAAGAGCGCGATCTAATTCTAGAGGTAAACTCATTTGTGCTACATTAAGTAACTTATTTTCTTCATCTAATGCTAATTTTTTAGCAATCATTAAAGTTACTTTTGCTAGTTCTACAGCAAATGGTTTAATATCCAGTCCATAAAATTGGTTGGTTTTTACTAAGGATATTGTACCTATATTAGATATAGAGCGCAGACTGAAATTTTCATGAATCTTGTTTAATAAATTGGCTTCTAGTCTCTTGATCTCTCTATAGGCAACATAAAGAAAATTCCCACTTCCACAAGCTGGATCAAGAACTTTGAAATTAATTAATTCTTGTCTGAGTGCTAGTAACTCATTTAGTTTATTAGCTGCATCAATTCGTTGTTGCCAAGGTCTAACAATAGTTGGTAAAACTACTTTTTGAATGTCTGCGGGATTGGTATAGTGTGCGCCTAAAGCATGACGTTCTTCTTTGCCCATGCTAGATTCAAATAATGTCCCAAAAATAGCAGGTTCTACTTTTGACCATTTTTCTGATGCTGCTGATGCTAATAAATCAAGTTCGCCTCTTGTCAGTGAAATTGGTTCAACTTTAGAGAATAAACCAGCATTAAAATAAGGTACATCTCGATAACGGCTATCTTGGGGTGCTGGGCGATTACTTCCCATTTGATTAAAAAGTCCACCAATTAAATCGTAGGAACTGATTCGATTAGTACGACAATCATCTAAAAATTCAGTAAATAAACCTCTAGGTAACAAATCAATATCTTCTGCAAATAAGGCAACAACACACTGAAGAATAAATTTTTGGGCAACTTCTTTTTTTTCTCTTCTTTCAACTAAACGATTAAAAACTTGGGCAACGTTATCTGCTGCTTTGCGTGTAACATCAACTAAATTGTTATTAAATAGAGGTTTACGATTTTCAGGAAACAGGAAGTTTAAGACAGTATAGCGATTCGGTAAATCCTCCAATGTTACTTTATCTAATGGTTCTCGCAGTTGGATATCAAAGTCATAAACCCAAAATTCATCAAAATTGCAAAGAATTACATATTGTGGACGATGGGGAACTAATTCTAGCCAATATTCAAAGGCTTGCTGGTAGTGTTTTTCTAGCTTTTCACCCCGTTTTTTCATTTCCATGAGTAATCGGGGTCGCCAAAGTAAATCAGGATATTTGGTAGATTTTCCTTTGACTTTCAACCTGGGTTCTAGTTCTGCTCCCGCCTCTTTATAACCTTGATGGTTGAATGCTTGAAAAAGGCGATCGCAAAATACCTGTGCTTCACCTCTTTCATCACCTTTCAATTGGCGGACATATTCAACAAAACTGATAATTTTATTGCGTGTATCTTCCATTGGACTGTTAAAATACAAGACAAATTTAGAATAATATATTATACACCATATCTATTTATGTATATAAAGGGTGACTCAGAAAATTAGGATTTTTAATAAAATGTAATAAAAAGGTAATAAATGTTTGATTTAGCTGTATTCCTGATAGTTTAGTAACAATCAAATATCACTGTCAAATAACCAATGAGAAACCAGTAACCCATTTATCAAAAATCATGTATTCTCCTTGACACCAGGTAAAAAATAGGGTAAAAAAACCATAAAACCCCAACAAAAACCCCCTTTCCCCAAAAAATCCCAGGGCAAAAATAGGGAACAAAAAAACAAAACTTCTCAAACAATTGCACCCACAAAAACCCTAAACAACCCCCCTTTACCTTCACGGATAGGCATAGCAAAACCACCACATACAACGTCACCTAATACGTCGTAGGAAACGAAGTCTAAGTCAGTGTAAGCACCGTTTTCTTCCAAGAAGTTAATAGCGGTGATAATACCACGACCAGCACAACCTACACCGGGTTCTGGACCACCAGATTCAACGCACTTAACACCACGGAAACCAGTCAACATTACTTCATGGAGTTCGAGGTCTTCTACAGCACCTCTTTCAGCAGCCAAGTGTAATACTGTAGTTTGAGCCTTAGAGTGAAGCATCAAACGAGTAGAGTCAGCTTTGGGGTCACAACCTACGATCAGAATGCGTTGACCCATTTCAGCCATAGCTGCGAGGGTATTTTGAGAGGTGGTAGATTTACCGATACCGCCCTTGCCGTAGAATGCTATCTGTCTAATTTTTTCGTCGCTCATTGTTCCTAGTTCCTAGTATTAGTGGTTTACTGGTCTTTTGTTTGTTGGTTTCTCACGCCTTGTATCTACGGCAGTGAGCGTGTAATAGAGCGTCCCAGGTTATGGAGGCGATCGCTCTACCAAACATAAATTTAGTGTTGTGTTCATAGTGTTTATTAGGTTGTAAGAATTACTGGTTTGTTAGTTGTCAATTGTCAATTATCAATTGTGACTAAACTTCTTCAACAATGATGTCTTTGTTGACGCGATCGCGTAATCTTGATTCAATGGCAATCTTTAAAGTTGCAGTGCTACTTGGACATGAACCACAAGCACCTTTGAGAATTACTTTTACCTTATCGCCTTCAATATCATAAAGTTCAACATCTCCCCCATCGGCGATTAAAACGGGTCTGACTTCTTCATCTAATACTTTTTGAATTAGGGCGATTCTTTGAACATTAGTTAATGGTTTTTGTTGCCCTACTGTGGAAATTTCTTTGTTAGCTGTTGAGCCATTTGTACTTGCGAGTTCTTTCTCGTACTCTTGCTTAACTTCCTTTATTATATCATCAATCTTCACTAAACAAGAACCGCATCCGCCACCAGCTTTTACATAATTTGTTACCTGTTCTGCACTGAAGAGATTGTTTTGTCTTACTGCTTTCTTTATCTTAGCATCAGTTATTCCAAAACAACTACAGATTAGGACACCTTCATCATCGTCATCATGTGCCGCTAAAGGAATGCCACGATAGTTATAGATAGCAGCTTCTAAAGCTTCCTGACCCATAACAGAACAGTGCATTTTCGCTTCAGGTAAACCACCCAAATATGCAGCGATTTCCTTATTTGTAACTTTCAAAGCTTCATCTAAAGTTAGACCTTTAACCATTTCAGTTAAAGCACTAGAAGAAGCGATCGCACTGGTACAACCAAAGGTTTGAAAACGAGCATCAAGAATTTTATCAGTTGCTTCTTCAATTTTTAAATGTAATCTTAAAGCATCACCACAAGCGATACTTCCTACATCACCCACAGAAACCTTTACACCAGGTTCATGATTATCTTCAATTGCCCCTTGGTTTTTGGGTTCGTAAAATAATTCTAATACCTTATCAGTGTAGTCCCACATAGTTAATTTTGGATTTTGGATTTTGGATTTTAGATTTTGGATTGATGATTGGTAATTGGTGATTGGTGATTGGTGATTGGTAATTGGTAATTGAAACAATATATTTGCTATTACCCATTACCCATTACCTATTACCTATTTACTAAAGTTTGCCCATGTTGTTGTAACCAACTTGCATCATCATTTTTGAAGGGAGATAATGCACGTAGTCTTTCAACAATTTCTGGCATTACTGCAATTACTTGATCAATTTCTTCTTCAGTGGTGTAGCGACAAAGACTGAAACGAATTGAACCATGTAAAGTAGTGTAAGGTAAACCCATTGCTCGTAAAACGTGAGATGGTTCAAGAGAACCCGAAGTACAAGCAGAACCAGAGGAAGCACAAATACCATGCTTATTCAAAAGTAACAGAATTGCTTCACCTTCAATATACTTGAAACCGATGTTAGAAGTGTTAGGCAATCTATTATTTACATCACCGTTTACTGCACAATCAGGAATCTTAGCCAGTAAACTTTGTTCGAGGCGATCGCGCAATTTTCTTTCTCTCTTTGTCGCCTCTTCTAAGTGTAACAGTTCCAGTTCCGCAGCTTTGCCTAAAGCGATAATTCCAGGAACGTTTTCTGTACCTGCTCTACGTCCTCTTTCTTGGTGTCCACCTATTAAGAAAGGACGGAATCTCACACCACGTCTCACATACAAAGCACCAATACCCTTGGGAGCGTGAATTTTATGACCAGATATTGTTAACATATCAATTGTGCTGGTCTTCATATTCAAGGGTACTTTACCTACCGCTTGTACTGCATCAACGTGAAAGATAGCTCCATACTCTTTTACTCTAGCACCAATTTCTTCAATTGGAAAAATTGTGCCGGTTTCATTATTGGCATACATTACTGTTACTAAAGCAGTGTTGCCAGTGAGAGAAGCTTCCAACTCATTCAAGTCTATTTGTCCCTTATTATTAACAGACAAATAAGTAACTTGATAACCTTGAGTTTCTAACTGTTTGCAGACATTTAAAACAGCGGGATGTTCTACCTGGGAAGTGATGATGTGGCGTTTATCTGGTTGAGCTAATAACGCCGCACGAATAGCAGCATTATCACCTTCAGTACCACAACTTGTAAATACAATTTCCGATGAATCTTCTGCTCCCAATAAAGCTGCAACATTTTCTCTAGCCACTTTCACATCTTTAGCTAATTGACCGCCAAAAGTGTGCATACTAGAAGGATTAGCATAGTAGTCAGTCAAGTAAGGTAGCATAGCTTCCAAAACTTGAGGATCTACTTTTGTAGTTGCATTATTATCGAGATAGATGCAATTCTTTAACATTTCACTCACTATTTACTTAGTTATGATTTATTACTTATTGGGAATAGGGAACAGGGAACAGGGAACAGGGAACAGGAAATAAGTAATAATATTACCCAGTCAACAGTCACCAGTTACCAGTCACCATTCACCTAAATCACTGCTTGTTGTTTTTTCAATTGTTCCGCTAATTTCTGGGAATAAGTGTTATACCAGCGTTCCCAATAATCTTGTTTATTGGTTAATTTTGCAATCACGCGGTTATAAGTAGCAAACCACATTTCCCAATAATCTTTTGATTCTTCTACACAACCACTAGCTGTAGGACAAACTGCTTTACATTGAGGAACAGTGTAAATAGTATTAGCACAGTTTGTACACTTTTCAGAATCAATTACGTGCTTACCTTCAACTTCTTGAATTGCACCATTAGGACATACAGACACACAAAGATTACAGGAAATACACTGGCTAGTAATTGTGTAAGCCATGATTATTCTCCTTTGAAGTTTTGGGCTGTAGTAATGGGTGAATAGAGAAGGCAAAAGTGAGAAGTAAAAAGAACAGTATTCTTCAAACTTTTGACTTTTGACTTCCTAAATATTCATTACTGTTTTGCCTTTACATACTGCTCGTAAAACTCTAAAGCAACTTTTTCGATTACATCGTAAGCTTCAACAGTCTGTATGCCGGCTGCGTGCAGTTTCTCTTTAGGACAGTTGCCAATTTTGGAAACTAAAACCGCTTTGCAATCTGCAATTGCTTTCATTATATTCTCTGCGGTTGCTTCTTCGCCGTATCCACCTTGACAATATTGATCAATTCGGCGATGTCCTGCATAACGAACTTCATTTCCATCAACTTCGTAAACTTGAAATTCTTTCGCGTGTCCGAAGTGTTGGTTAACTAAACCACCGCCTTTAGTAGCAACTGCAACGAGAATTTTTTCCTTAGTAGCTGTTTGTTTTTCAGCCTTAACTTTCTCTTTTGCTAGTTTGATTTCTTCTCTAAATTTCTCAATTCCTTCCTGTACTTCTTGACGTTTTTCTAAGTCATATTCTGGGGACATTTCCAAGAATTTCTCTTTAGTAAATTCCTGGCTGCGGTCTTCTCCTAATAATCCTACTGCATCTGCACGACACTGGCGACAGTGACGCATCATTTTCATGTTTCCAGAACATTGATCCTGTACTTCTTTCAGTTCTTTGTTGGTTGGTCCACGTTGACCAGTTAAACCAAAATGTGTACCATGTTCTGGGGCAGAAATTAGCGGCATAATGTTGTGCAGGAATGCACCATTCTCACGAATCATTTTGTTAACTTCCACCAAGTGTTGATCATTAATTCCGGGAATCATCACAGAATTAACTTTACACAAAATGTCAGCTTCTTTTAAAGCTTGCAATCCTTCCATCTGCTTTTCTAGCAGAATTTTCGCACCTTCTACACCTCTATAACGTTTGCGTTTATAGTGAACCCAAGAATAAATTTGTGCGCCTATTTCTGGGTCAATGGTATTGAGGGTGATGGTAACGTGATCTATATTTAATTGTTTGATGCGATCAATATATTCTGGTAGCATCAAACCGTTGGTTGATAAACAAAGCTTAATATCTGGTGCTTTATCTGCAATCAACTCAAAGGTACGAAATGTTTTTTCGGGGTTTGCTAAAGGATCGCCAGGTCCAGCTATTCCCAAAACTGTCATTTGGGGAATTTTACTCGCTACAACTAATACTTTATGTGCAGCTTCTTCTGGTGTCAGTAACTCACTGACTACCCCCGGACGACTTTCGTTAGCGCAGTCATACTTGCGGTTACAATAGTTACATTGAATGTTGCAAGCTGGGGCAACGGCAACGTGCATCCGTGCATAATGGTGATGCGCTTCTTCGCTGTAACAAGGATGGTTGGCGATGCGTGCTTTGAGTTTTTCGTCCATTTCTGGTGCTGTGCTGCTATCGCAACCGCAACCACCAGATTTGGCTTTGAGATTGGGTTCCTGTTCGGAGGAGGTGAGGAGTCCTGTAGCCGGTAGTGTCATTGAATTTCGCAAACGTCGGTGGACTAGATGGCCACTGTGGGAGATGCCGTTGCTCCTTCCAATGCCTATGAACTGAAGTCGCGTTTATACTCTCTTTGCCCCCAAGGGTTAATTTGGCAATAATATCAATTTTGGTAATTTATGATAGATTCTAAATTTTGGTGACATTTAATTCAAAATCCCAAATCTAAAATCTAAAATCCAAAATTGATCGGGCAGTTAATCCTTGAAGTTTGGCTGGTGTGTGTTAACTTTGGGTTTCGGGTAGACGGGTACAGCCGCGACTTCCTTTCACTTCAGGCATGGTGCTATCTCATCCCTCCACTCACTTCTCGCTGTTGATTTGTTAAGGAGCGTTAAGTGATTGGCGATAAATGATTTATAGCAGCACTTTTTATATGGCTTTTTGCTATCTCTAGGATAGGATTTATTGGATTTATTATGTTTGTACTCAGTTCTATAATTCCCTATCTCTGCAAGAATTACAAAAATTAAATAATATTTTTTCGGGTATGGGTGCTAGTATTTTCTGGTTGGGGTACGAGTATTTATGAAGTGGGGTTCAGGATTTCTTTGTACTCATTCAAAACCCATTCTCTGTGAGGGATTGGGCAATATTTGGGTTATGTTCTGTTTACATTTACAATGTACTCAAATCCTGATTTCTTTCTTCTGAAAGTCTTAATATATAAGGAATTTCAGGATTTTAGCTACATTTAAAACTCTTTTCCTAAAGTTTTACTAAGTCCGAAAGATGCCTATGATATTCTGTATCTAGAATAGCATTTTTTTTCAGATAAAAATGCAGTTTATATTTTTTTAATTTTTCGGTAAGCATTCAGCTATCAGCAATCAGTAATCATTAATCAGCTTTTAGCGAGTCGTTAGATTTTAGCGGAAGCATCCCAATTTTGAAAAAATAACCGCAGCAACACCAAAAAATCTCTTAAACTCTCTTACCTTTGCGTCCTTTGCGTCCTTTGCGGTTCAATCATATCAGTCCCTTAGATCATTTTTTCCGTGAGATCAAAATCAACTTACACATTTGGGATGCTCCCGATTTTAGCTAAAAGCTCTCATCATTTAATAATACTATAGTCTTAATGCAGATAATTTGCAAGTAATCTTATTTTGTTTAAGGGAGGGAATAGAAATAAGTAATCAACTATCAGTAATCAGTAATCAGCTTAGAGATGTAAATATACAGGTTGGTGAAATTATAAGCCTTGAAAGTTTTTCATAATTTGTCTAGGTTTTACAGCTTTTTAACAGGGGAATTTACAGAATAATATTTGTGTTTTTTATGATTTTTGCTGATAGCTGAATGCTGATGAATAGGGAATAGGGAATGAAAAATAATCTCAAATTAGGTGACAGTTGACAGGTGACAGGTAACAGTAAATAAGTCTTGTTGAACTTTTGGCGATAGCTAAACTGTAATTATGGCAAACAAATATATAAGGATGGGAATTTTTATGAAAGCTATGGTGATACGTCGTTATGGTTCTCCTGAAGTCTTGCAATATGAAGAGGTGGAACAGCCAAAAATCAAACCTGATCAGCTATTGGTGAAGGTTCACGCTAGTAGTGTTAACCCTATTGACTGGAAAACCCGCAAAGGAATGTTAAGCATTTTGACTGGAAACAAATTTCCTCTTATTCTCGGTTTTGATGTCGCTGGAGAAGTGGTGGCAGTTGGTTCACAGGTGACGCGCTTTAAAGGAGGTGACGCTATTTATGGCAGTACCAGCTTTCCTGGGGGTGCTTATGCAGAGTTCGCAGCCATCCCGGAAAATTTAGCAGCTACTAAACCTACTAACATGAGTTTTCAGGAAGCTGCCACTGTCCCATTAGCAGCGTTAACGGCTCTCCAATCCCTGCGAGACTTGGGAAATATCAAATCAGGTCAAAAGGTATTGATTAACGGTGCTTCGGGCGGTGTAGGGGTGTTTGCGGTGCAAATTGCTAAGGCGTTAGGTGCTGAAGTGACTGGTGTTTGCAGTGCTAAAAATTTGGATTTGGTGAGGTCTTTGAACGCAGATTTAGTTATTGACTATACGCAACAAAACTTTACAAAAGGTAATGTGCAGTACGATATCATTTTTGATGCGGTTGCTAAAAGTTCGTTTTCTAATTGCAGAAATGTTTTAACGCCCAATGGGGTTTATGTATCAACTTTGCCTATACCGGAGGTAATTTTACAGAGTATTTTAACAGCGTTTCTTCCTGGGCAAAAGGCGAAAATTGTTTTGGAAAAGCCGAATAGTCAGGATTTGGGTTATTTGAAGGAGTTAATTGAAGCGGGTAAATTGCGGACTGTGATTGATCGCACATATCCGTTACAAGAATTAACAGAAGCCCATCGGTATAGTGAGGGTGAAAGGACTGTGGGGAAAATTGCGATCGCAATTACACATTGAGTCAAGTTTCGCGCAATCTCCGTCAGGAGATCCCGCAGGGTAGAAGCAAAGGCGCAAAGTTTAGTATATCTTGAAATAATTTGAAAATGGTACTAAACTTAGTTTATAAACTTAGCTAAAAAGCCGTGGAAACTGTCAATATCCATCAAGCTAAAACAAATCTTTCACGTCTGTTATCCCGTGTAGAACTGGGTGAGGAAATTATCATCTCTAACCGGGGTGTTCCTGTGGCCAAGCTAGTTCCTTTTAGTGTGTCATCTAATAGACGGGACAGTTTAGGGCAAGATAAAGGACTTTTTGTAGTACCAGAAGACTTTAATGCACCCTTACCAGATGATATTTTGGCAGCATTTGAGGGTAGTGAAGAGTGAAATTTTTATTGGATACTCAATGTTGGTTATGGTGGTTTGTTGAACCAGAGCGTTTAAATGAAGAGGCGATCGCACAAATAGCTAATGAAAACAACGAACTATGGCTTTCTGTTGCTAGTGTGTGGGAAATGGGAATAAAAGTGGCAATTGGTAAGTTACCATTACCAGAACCACTAGACGGTTACATTTCTAGTCGCATGGTGCGGTTAGGTGCGAAATATCTGGAAATTACAGCTTCTCATGCACTTAGAACAGCTATTTTACCCTTACATCATCGAGATCCTTTTGATCGAATGTTAATAGCTCAGGCACAAATGGAGGATATGACAATTATTACGGCTGATCCAATGTTTAAAGAATATCAAGATACTGCTATTCTTTGGGCAGCGAATAAAAGTTAAGCAATGCTCATTGGTGTCAACTTAACGTAAAACCGATCATCCGACTGGGAATAGACATATCCGAAAAAGAATCAAATTATGGTATAACAGGATAAAATCGTGTACCTACCCTGAGATTATGAGCAACATAGTTGAGTACATTCATAACAATCCTGAAGAATCACAACGGTTATTAGGG
>NZ_JADEXH010000007.1:0-144421 GCF_015207205.1 Sphaerospermopsis sp. LEGE 08334
CCCCAAAGTCAAGACGACTCAGAAGAACAACAGGAAGAGGAAGAACAGGAAGACAAAGAAGAACAACAGGAAGAACAGGAACAACAAGAACCCCCAGATATTCCCGAAGAATTTGTATTTGATCCTGAAGGCGTAATTTTGGATTCTGATGTATTATATTTTGCTCAGATGTCCCAACGTCAAGGTAAATCTGGAAGTCGTAGTTTAATCTTCTCAGAAGACCGGGGACGTTATATCAAGCCAATGTTACCCAAAGGTAAGGTAAAACGTATTGCCGTAGATGCCACATTGCGAGCCGCAGCACCGTATCAAAAAGCACGTCGCGCCAGACAGCCGAATAAAAAGGTAATTGTTGAACAGGGTGATATGCGGACAAAGCGGTTAGTTAGGAAAGCGGGCGCTTTAGTTGTATTTGTGGTTGATGCTTCTGGTTCAATGGCATTAAACCGGATGCAATCAGCTAAGGGTGCGGTCATGCAACTTTTAACCGAATCCTATCAAAACCGAGATCAAATTGCTTTGATTCCTTTCCGGGGTGAACAAGCGGAAGTGTTATTACCTCCTACCCGTTCTATTGCGTTAGCTAAAAACAGGTTAGAAAAATTACCTTGTGGTGGTGGTTCACCATTAGCACATGGGTTAACCCAAGCCGTGAGAGTGGGAATCAATGCCCAAATGGGCGGAGATATTGGCCAGGTTGTGATTGTGGCAATTACGGATGGTCGTGGTAATATTCCGTTATCACGTTCTTTAGGTGAACCCCAAGAACCAGGGGAAAAACCGGATATCAAAGCGGAATTGCTAGATATTGCAGCGAGAATTAGAGCAGCAGGGATGCAATTGTTGGTAATTGATACGGAAAGTAAGTTTGTTTCTACAGGTTTTGCCAAAGAGTTAGCGAAAACTGCGGGAGGTAAATATTACCAGTTACCGAAAGCGACAGATAAGGCGATCGCATCTATGGCTAGAGGAGCGATCGCTGATATAAAATCTAGATAGATTGTCTGAATCAGGATTTCCAGGATTTAAGGATTTACAGGATGTGAAGGTAAAAATCAATTCTGTTTATTCTCTAATCTTGTTAATGCTGATTCAAATTCATGATTATTTCCGCACAGACCAAGAACGAACTTGACCCAAAGTTACAGGAATCCTATCACTAACATCAATAGTAAACAGAAAAACTCTCTTCGCCCTGCGGCCATTTTCCGGGTCAAAAAACTTTAATTTCACATCCCAACAATCACTATTAATTCTGCAGAAAGGACTTTTTTCTACCTCAATACTATCAATTTTACATCATTTTTGTAAAAATTTACATTATGTCATACAGTGATTTTACCCTCAAAAAAGTCAAGCAAACTTTTGGCATAAATACAGTTGAAAATAAAAAGTTTTTGCCAGAAATTAAACCAATTGCTGCTAGTGCAACCCTCACTGATTTTTTAGCAGAAAGTTTACCATTAGCTATAGCGACGGGAAGTGAAAAAGCACGTTCTGAGTTAATTATTAGTCCGGTTTTACTAGAAGTCCGTAAGATATTACACAGAAAAATTAGTTTATTTTCTGGTATGGATTTTACTGTAGATTCGGCTTTAGGATTGAATGGAGTCTGTGATTTTGTTCTCAGTCGTTCAGCAGAACAGTTAGAAGTTGAAGCACCAGCAGTTATGATTGTGGAAGCTAAAAAATCAGACTTAAATCCGGGTATTGGCCAATGTATTGCGGAAATGATTGCTGCTCAAAAATTTAATGAAATTAATAATCAATCTATTCCTACAATTTATGGTAGCGTGACTAATGGTACTGTTTGGCGATTTCTACAATTAACGGAACAAACTGTAACAATTGATTTTACAGATTATCCCCTTCCTCCTGTTGATGTCATTTTAGGAATTTTAGTTTGGATGGTAACTTCTGCTAACTAGATAATTGTCACCAATCAGACTAACTAGATAATCTACTAATAAAATTCTCATGTTCTGGACTTGCTAAACCCTGCTGGACAACGGTTAACACTTTACCTAAATCTCCTCCTAATAATGCTGTTTTGTCTAACCATAAACCGGGGAAAATCTGAGAGCAAGTTATATTATCTGCATTGGGTTGAAGTTGAATATACTCTCCTTTTTGTAACCTAAACCAATCAAATTGATGGTCATAAACTCGCCAGATTAAATATTCTTGGACTTGATTACGACGATAAACTTTGAGTTTTTCATGTAAATCATAGGAAGCACTAGAAGCGGCAATTTCTACTATTAATTCTGGCGCACCTTCTACATAATCATCTTTATTTATTCTTGATTGTCCTCCTGTTTCAATTCTTAATAAAGCATCCGGTTGTGGTTCGTTATCTGTATCAAGAAGGACGGTAGTATTATCCAGTGCTTCCACGCCTGGTGTAGCTGCTTCATAAGTTCCTAACCAAGTCATAATGCGAGCATGGGGTTTACCATGTTGTTTTGCTCTAACAGGTGATGCCACGTAAACTACTCCTTCAATTAATTCGGCTTTTTTCAAATTCGGCATGGCATGATAACGCCGTTCAAATTCATGACGGGTTAATTTATCGCCGTTTTCTAGGGGAGGAATAGTTAAGATGGGAGAAATTGCAGTAGTAGATATCATAAATTTGCTCGAATTTTGCAGAAAATGAAATTATCTGAATCAGGATATCCAGGATTTAAGGATTTTCAGGATGTTATTTAAATCTTGTAGGTTGGGTTGACGGATGTTACCCAAAATTTTGGTGATTTTGTGATTTAATTTTGTTGGGTTGCGCTTTCTTTGTACCCAACCTACATCTAACCTATAGATATCATTATTGTCAGATTATGTCTTTTTTAAGCTATTTTTTGTAATATTTGGGGTTGGGGTATAGGCTTACCGATTTGATTATAGCCATACAGCAAATCTTCTAACACTTCTTTGGCATTTTCTAGAGCTTCTTCATAGCTTTCTCCGTGGGTTTTAGCATATTTTCCCCATTCAGGTAAAAAGGCAATATAGGCTTGATCTTCGTCAGACCATTGAATTAGAATACTATATTTCATAGTTCATCTCCTTTTTCTAATTGTTCAAGTTCTTTGATACTTTCTATTATATCTTTCTCTTGATAGGGTTTTGCATCCTTGCTGTCTTTACCAGATAGAACTACAGGTTTTGGTAAAAGTGGATGAATCCAGTAAGAATGACTACCTTTTCCCCGCTTTGGTAATAACGTAAATCCTGCTTTTTGCAACATCTGTTTTAATTCTCTAATTTTTTTTGGCATTTAATGTGATTATTTCAGACTTCTGGTGATTGGAAATTGCAGAAAATAAAATTGTCAGAATCAGGATTTCAGGATTTACAGGATGTTATTTAAATTGTGTCGGTTGGGTTGACGTATGTTACCCAACATTTTGGTGATTTTGTGATTTAATTTTGTTGGGTTGTGCTGTTGCTTAACCCAACCTACAACTACTTCAGTATGATTGCCAATTGCTGAGAGATTAGTTGAAGGATTTATAATAGTAAAGTCTAACATTTTCGATTCTTGTTTTTTCTAACTCTTTTTGGACAGTACCTACCCACATATTAGGTGAAATATCCTGATTTTGATAAAAACTGTGAACTCGTTGGGCTGCATCGTTGAGTTTGAAATAATTAGCTAGATCTTGCTTATTTTTAAGATTATAATAGAGAACTGGATTATGATTAGCTTTTGAGAGTCCAAATAGAAATAATCTGGTAACTTCTAGAGGGTCTAAGACGAACTTCGGAAAATGTCGCCAAACCAAATTTTGGGTTTCTGATTTGGCAAAATCTTCTTCTTGAATTTCGGGATAAAGCTCAATTTCACTGCGACCGTTGAAATAGAAATCAAAACCAACAAGAGAGAGAAACGGACGTACGGAAATCAAATCCTCAGCGTTGCTGGCTAGGGATAAAGCTTTATCTAACTTTTCGGGATAATCTTCGATTCTAATGTGCATTTTTAAGCTAGATTCAGCAAGATTGCTTCTTAAATCAATCCCCGCAGAAAGAACGGTAACTTTACGAAAATCAAAGTCAGATCCTATAAATCCTGATTTTTATTGTGGAAATGAGAAATTTCTCACATATTCCCCAAAAACAGGAGATAATGAAAACATCACCTTATCATCTTTAATTTTCACCACTAAATACCGTTGTTGCAAAGATTGTAAACCGTTATTAAAATCAACTGAGGATAAATTTAAGGTTTCTATTAACGTTTGTCTTAATTCTTCTCTAGAAATAGGGTTTTCAAATCTACTCAAATATAATACTATTTGTTTTTCTATAGGTGATAAACGGTTAAAAGTCTCTTGAAAATAAGACTGCATTTGCTGGGTAATATGTAATTTATTTTCTGCTAAAAATTCAGCTACTTCACCATCATAATTTTTGGAGATTAAGACGGTAATAGTTTTTAAAAACATTAAATTACCTGCATATAATTTAATTAAATCTAACCAATTATCCTGATTTTTTAATCCTGTGTTTTGGAGAATATCGGGATGATATAAACCTGAGATTTCTAAAGATTTACTAGGAGATAATTCTGTATCTAAAGATTCCATTTCTGGACATTGTTCTTGACTAATTAAGATAATATTACTTTGATGTTGGGTTTCTATAATGATTTTGAATAAGGTTTGATAATCTTGATATTCTGGTTGATATTTTCCCGCAAGTTCACCAGGAATAAAGAGATTTTGGATATCATCAAGGATAATTAAACATTTGTTGTTGGTGAGAATATCAAGTAATTGTTTGATTTTATCGTCTAAGGTTTCTTTAGGTTCTTGTTTGCAGATTTGCAATAAGTCATCAATCAGTAAATTTAGAGGTTTGGGATATTTTAAAGTTTTCCAGATAATGATTTCAAATTTATCGAGGTTTAAATCTATGAATCTTTTTACTAGAGTGGTTTTACCTATTCCTGATGTTCCTAAGATGGAAATTAAACAAGAGTTTTGATTAAATATCCAGTTAGATAAAGTTTCTAATTCTTGTTCTCTTCCATAAAATCTAATAATTCTCGGTGATAAAGTTAAATCATGATATGATAATTTATTTGCAGATTTATCATAATTTTTATAATTATTTTGACGACATAAATTAATGTTATTGTTCTCGAAATTAAGAATTTTAGAAAACTGAGATATTTTAGAATTTACAACTCTTTCTATAGTCCAGGCAAAATTAGACTTATTAATATTTTCACCTAAATTTTCAGATAAAAACTTAAATAACTTTCTACTTTCATCACCAATATAACCTTCATCATATTCATAAATATCAGCAATTTGTTTATAAGTTTTACCTTTAAATAATTCTTCAATAATTCTTTTTTGCAGATCATCTAAATGTTGATCTGTTTCTGTGAAAATTAAATTATCTACAAATTGTAGAATTTCTGTAATAGTCATAAAAAGTAGATGTTATAAATTGATCTTATCATCTAAGAAGCCCAACAAGTATGATCCGGAAAATTACCTGCTTTCCAATGCTGACGTAATTTAATTACTGCTCTTGTGAAAATATGCTGATAATTTTCAATATTAATAGCTTCAATTTCTTGAATTTTTCCATCATGTTTATCAAGATAAACTTTCCCTAAATGTTCAGGATCAGTACCGAAATTATAAGTAACACCTTGCTCATCTTCATTAACCTTAACTAACATTACATAAAAAGCCATAAAACCCTCCTATAGCTATAATTTTTACAACATATTTATTATATTTATTCAGGATTCCATGTTCTGCCTGATTTAATTGTAGCATTATGGGCAGTACGATAATCTGTTTTAAATATTGCTTCAAACCGAGACTCAAAATATTCATTTTATAATAATTTTATATCCTCATTTTTATAATCTCCTTTCTGTAATCTAAACCAAGCATCAGCAATATCAGGATCTGGATCGAATGTTCTCATACTATCATCTAATTGATGTTTTTGAAAAAATATATGCTCTTTTATTCTTTGAATCTTCTTTTTAGAAAACCCTGTATTTTTAGCGATAGTTAAAACATCGTCACTTTTTCTAATTTTTTCATAATATTGTGGTGCATAAATCTCCCATCTATTAATATATTCATCCAGTTTACCACCAGTAAAACTATAAGTAAAACCTGTTCTATAGGACTCCTATTTGATTTTTGAAAAAAATCCGTACATCTGAAGAGTGGCAAAATCAAAGGTAGTGTGTCGAATAAACCATTCAAACATCCATTTCAAATGCGAGAATGTTGGAATTAAGGCACAAAAACGCCGCACCCATGTTTTGGCTTGTAACCAAATATCCTCAATAGGATTTTGTTCTGGACAATTGGGTGCAAAACGGACGCAGCGTATTTTCCATTGGTCAATTGTCAAACCTTGATTAACTTCATCCAAAAACCCTTGAATTTCTTTGGAACGATGATAGGTCGCACCATCCCAAAAAAGTAACAATTGTTGCTCGCCAGACTCATTTAGTAAATATCGCAGATAATCAATTGTATTTTCTGAGTTCCCCTTATCGTAAGCTCTGAGCAGCAATTTTCCTTCAAGATAATCAACTGCCCCATAATATGTTTGTTTATTGCGCTCATTCACCACTGGAACTGTTATTTCCCTATCAGTTCTCCCCCAGACATAGCCACTTAAGTCTCCCCACATTAAATGACACTCATCAATTAATAATACCCTCAATTTGCCGGTTTCTATTTCGGAACGCTTGCTTGCCAGTAGTGTTTCAATCTCTTTTTTTTTTCTGCCACAGCCTCTGGGTTGGCTTTGGGATTTAACTTTGTGGTCTTCTTCCAAGCTATGTCAGCAGCATCGAATAAATCATAGTAACTTTGCTTTGACTCATAAACCACATCATATTCAAAGGCTAGTTTGTACTCCAATTCCCCCAGTTCCCAGCAGTTCTTGGTTTGCAACCAACTTAACACTTGTTGGAGTTGTTCGCTACTCAAATGGCTTTTTCGCCCTTTGTGGTTTAACTTTAAGCCATTAAGTCCGTTTTCCTCGTAAGCTTGCTTCCAACCAGTTATCGAACCTAAAGACACATCTAAAATTGTCTGGATTTCTTCGTATAAGTAATCTTGGTAAACCAATTTCACCGCCAAGGCTTTTCTGGCTTCACGAGCATCACGACAACCTGCTATGAAGTCTTGTAGTTCGGCAATTGCAGTTGCCACTTTTGCTGGGTATGATACATTTGATAGATGCTGCTTTATCATTGTCTATTTTTACACTTATATCCTCACACGTATTTTCTCTTAATCTTTTTCAAAAATCAAATAGGATTCCTATAGAAGATTTTTTATGTATTTAGTCATCTTTAGATGACTTTTGCTATTAGACTGGGAATTCATTCCCAGTCGGGTTATCGGTTTTATGTTAAATTGACACCAATGAGCAATGCTAAACCCCTACAAAGATATCGGTTTTGTACATAAATTACAGATGTAAATAATTCGATATTTTAAATTTCTAAATGATCAGAGCATGGTGGATGCCAACCAGCTTTAACCCAATTTTTACGCACAGTAACAGCTAAACTATTATTCAATCTTAACGCCCTGATTGTGGCTCGACCACAGGCAGTTAGACCAATAATTTCTGTTCCATCTAAACTCCAAGTAAAATGTTCTTGCCACTGTTGTTGACGAGGATTAAATAGAGAAATTATTTTGCCAGATTGAGGGTCTAAATCCTCCGTTTGCGTCCATTTGTATTGATTACATAATTCACAAGCTAAACACAGATTATCTTCTGTATCATCTCCTCCCTTAGCTAAAGGCTGGATATGATCAATTTGCAACCTGCCCATAATATAATCTTGATGACTAAGGCAATACTCACAGCGATTTCTCGCACGTTGTCTAACCTTTTGGCGTATTGTTTCAGATAGAGAACTCATGTTGATAAAGAAGTTTTTATTCTTCTTCTAACTGCTTCAGCTAAACCTTCAGATTTTCTTAATTGTCCAATTTGATAAAGCGACATTAAAATTAACAATTCATAGCGTTCTGCTGCTGTTAAACCAGTATTTTTTCCTTTAGCTTGTAGTTCTCCCAAGCGTTGATTTTGCATTACATCCATTTTTAAATTAGCTAATTCTAGAACTTCCTGATCGGAAACATCAGCAATGTTGGAATTAATGCTCATTTCTGAGAGATTATCTAAAGTAGGCAATACTATTTCTAGTGTGTCAACCAAAACGTCTGATACCTCTCGCGCTGTTGCTTCTCCAAGACGCTGGACAGATGCAACTAAACTTTCAGATAAGTTGATAGTGATGGGAATAGTCATAGAAAATCAAATGTTTTCTCACAATTATAGGGTAAATGATATTTGAGATTAATTTAATGGCTGATTCAGACAAAGAATAACTAAGCACTCATCACCTCTGTCTCGCCTTGTGGTTGCAAATAGCAAATTAATTGTTGAATACCTTGATGCAGATAGCGAGTAACAGTCATCGGACTAGCACCAATTTTTTTACCAGCATCCTTGCGAGTTAGTTCCTTAACCAATACTAACTCAACTGCCATCCGGGGTTTATCATCTAACATCCTCATCGCCCCTTGTAGCTGTAGTCTTTCTTCCTCTTGTTGCTGAAGCATAGTAGTATGGGGACAGGGAAGTATATCACCCAAAGTCATTTGATAATCTACGTTGTTAGTTAGATTAGCATCTAAACTTAAAGGCATCCGGTTTTGATTTGCTAACTTGCATTCTTGCCATTCTTGTACAGAAATATGCAGTTTTTCAGCAATTTCCGTATCTTTGACAGGACGACCCAAAGATAATGTTAATTCTTTACAAAGAAGTTGCCCCTGATTGTAAAGTTCTTGCCAACGGCGGGGTATTTTAACTAAAGTCGAGCGATCGCGTAAAAAATGCAATATTTCACCGCGAATATAAGGTACAGCAAAGGAACTGAAAGCATATCCTTGAGAGGGATCGAAACGCTCAATAGCCCGGATCAACCCCAAATAACCAATTTGTTCTAAGTCTTCATAAGGTTCATGGCATTGATGGGTAAACTTATAAGCCATCTTCCGCACCAAACCCTTATGTATCTCTACCAGTTGATTACGCAGTTTAATTGAAGGATTTTGGTGGTATAAGTGTAATAACTCCATACCATCAGGTTGGATAGAGGTTTCACTTTTTGCCATATCAATTCCTTTGTAGTAATCCCTTGTTCTGCACAATGGAGTTAGTATAATTTCTTCAAATCTTTAATTATTTTCCTCAGACCGTACTCAATAAGCTATCGTTGTTTTACTGAATTTTAAATCAAGTTTAACGCATACTTACGTAATTTTACTGTTGCTTGACAAGATTTTTAAATTTGTCTCCAGGGTTTGCTGAAGAGGCAGGAGATCAAGGAGTCAGGAGTCAGGAGTTCAAGGAGTCAGGAGTTCAAGGAGTCAGGAGTTCAAGGAGTCAGGAGTCAGGAGTTCAAGGCAAGGAGTCAGGAGTCAGGAGATCAAGGAGTCAGGAGTCAGGAGTTCAAGGCAAGGAGTCAGGAGTCAGGAGATCAAGGAGTCAGGAGTCAGGAGTCAGGAGATCAAGGAGTCAGGAGTCAGGGAAATTTTAGATTTTAGATTTTAGATTGAAGTTAAGAAAAATAATCCAAAATCCAAAATCCAAAATCCAAAATAGAATCCCCAGTCACCAATCCCCAATCACCAATCACCAATTCCCTTGTAAAATATGACAGTTGTATTATATGCCCGAATGTGATTGAGCGTTATACTTTGCCCGAAATGGGCAATCTGTGGAATGAAAACTATAAGTTACAAACCTGGCTACAGGTAGAAATTGCTGTTTGTGAAGCTCAGGCAGAACTAGGTTATATTCCTAAAGAAGCAGTTGCAGAAATTAAAGCCAAGGCGAATTTTGACCCCAAGCGGGTGTTAGAAATTGAGGCGGAAGTTCGCCATGATATGATTGCTTTCTTGACAAATGTCAATGAATATGTTGGTGATGCGGGACGTTATATTCACCTGGGTTTAACCAGTTCCGATGTACTGGATACGGCATTAGCACTACAATTAGTTGCTAGTTTGGATATCTTGTTACAACGATTAGAAGATTTAATTGGGGCAATTCGCAACAAGGCCAGAGAACACCGTTATACTGTGATGATTGGGCGATCGCATGGTATTCACGCTGAACCCATCACTTTTGGTTTTAAATTAGCCGGTTGGTTAGCGGAAGTATTGCGACACCAAGAACGTTTGCAAGTCCTGAAAAAAAATGTCGCTGTCGGTAAAATATCCGGGGCGGTGGGAACTTATGCCAATATTGAACCTCGTGTAGAAGCGATCGCTTGTGAAAAACTCGGACTCAAACCCGATACCGCTTCCACTCAAGTTATTTCCCGCGATCTTCATGCCGACTTTGTACAACAATTAGCCTTACTGGCAGCATCTATAGAACGCTTTGCCGTAGAAATTCGCAACTTGCAAAAAACCGACGTTTTAGAAGTTGAAGAATACTTCTCCAAAGGTCAAAAAGGCTCTAGTGCCATGCCCCACAAACGCAACCCCATCCGCTCAGAAAGACTGACAGGAATGGCGCGACTGGTAAGAAGTCATGCAGGAGCAGCTTTAGAAGACGTAGCTTTATGGCACGAAAGAGATATTTCTCACAGTTCCGTCGAACGGGTAATTTTACCAGATGCTTGCATATTAACACACTTTATGCTCCATGAGATCACCGACTTGGTGACAAATTTGCTGGTATATCCCCAGAACATGGAACGCAACCTTAACTGCTATGGTGGAGTCGTCTTTAGTCAAAAAGTTCTCTTAACCTTAGTAGATAAAGGACTCAGCCGCGAAGAAGCTTATAGCATAGTCCAACAAAACGCCCATACTGCTTGGAATAAACCAGAAGGTAATTTCCGTGATTTGATTAGTAAAGACCCCCGTGTAACTGCAAACTTGTCAGCAGCAGAAATAGATGGTTGTTTTGATCCACAAAACCATCTGAGACATTTAGATCAAGTTTATCAAAGACTGGGAATTTAAAATTTAGGAGTCAGGAGTCAAAACTAGAGGTCAGAACTTTTCCCAGATATACCCGTGGAAATGTCAACTTTTCACATCTTAATTGCTTCTGACTCCTGTATTTTTGACAGTAAGTAGACTGGTTGTTAATAAAATCAGAATTTTACTAGATTACCAGGCTTTGAGTAGATAAATACTGATATCTTCGTTTGTACACCCTATTTAGGGCTTGCTGAATAAATGTAAAACCCAGATATATCAAGGGTTACAGGTTGATAAAGAGGAAAAAAGTGCAAGGGTTTTGAAGGGTATACCTGAAAAACCGTGCATTTTGGGGATCGCAAACCCAAAAATTTGGGGATGACAGATAGCTGAAACTGTTCCCTGTTCCCTGTTAAGAGTTCCCTGTCTTCACGGAAAGACTTTCTCAGCAACCCCTATTTAGTAGTTAAAGGAAAATTGATGTCTATATTTTTACTTTCTTAATTTCGTATTAATATTTAATTCTTATGCTGCTTATGATACTCGTATATATACTACAAATTGAAGTGCGGAATGTGGGATTAATACAGATGATTTTAGAGTAAAATTTAAGATACTGACGTGCTACGTCTGATTTGGAAAAATGAAAATTATCACTTGTTTGATTGTGGGGCTGTTCTAAAGCATCAAGAATAGCTTGTGAGATATTTTTTACTGCATCACCTTGAATGTCAAAATAACAACAGCTAGAACCAGCAATTTCTCTAAATATGGGAATATTAGAACAAACTACCCGACACGAAAAGTAAAGAGCTTCCGCCAAGGGTAGACAAAATCCTTCCTGAGATGAAGGAGCTATAAAAACTTGGCATTTTTGATACAACCAACATAATTCCTCATCTTTAATTGCACGAATTAGCAACACTTGGTCTTGAAGCAAGAGATATTGAATTTGATTATACAATCTCTCTGTTTCTGGGCCTGTGTTGCCAACAATAATTAGCTTTGTTGAATGTGGGATAGGTTCATATTTTTTTAACAAGTAAAATGCTTGGATTAACAAATCTATATTTTTGTTTTTTCTGTGTTGAGCAACACATAACAAAAAAGAATCATTCTTGCCAATATTTAAATCAACTGGTGGTTGAGGAGTGATATGATTAAAATCAACATAATTATAGATAACCGAAATTTCTGAGCATGATTGCAGATGTGGAAAGTACGAATGTAGGCTACTTAGTGTAGTTTGAGAAACACAAGTAAGACTATTACTATTTTGAATACATTGTTTTAAGAATAAACGGTTAAAGATAACATTTGGATACCCGAAGACCTCTGGTTTTTCGTATGGATACAAATCGTGAATAGTAGAAACAACAGGAGAGGAAAAAAGTGGGCGCAGAAATGGAAATGGAAATGACATATGAACTATGTCAGGACTAAGACTGTTTACCAAAATTGGTAATCCAAATAAAAACCAGATATTTCTTACCAACGAATTATTTTTAATATCTACACTGATTAATTTGATTTTATCGGAGTGAAAAAGTTGCTCAAAGTATTGCCTCTGCCATACTCCAATAATTAAAGTTACTTTGCTAACCTCTGGAGTATCAGCAAGACATTGAGCAAGATTCGCAGCATATCTACAAACACCAGTTGGGTTTGAAGGTCTGTGTAAAGCAGCAATCAGGATGTGCATATTGGTTTACTTATGAAGGTTAGAAAAGGTTAGAAAAGGTTAGAAAAAGTTAGAAAAGGTTAGAAAAACTAATGAGTTGAAAGCAATTTCAAAACACTTGAGATACAACATCAGTTTGCGAGACTTTCCGGCTACCAACCTCTAGATATAGTTTGTTCAAACGCTCACCTATAACTTGCCAAGTGTAGTTTTCACGTACTAATTTCCGACCTGCCTGACCCATACTGACCCTCAGTTCTGGCTCTGTAACTAAATGAATCATTGCTGCTGCCAAGTCGCGTACAGCTTGATATGGTTCATCAGCAGGAATTTTAAAGCCAGTTTCATCTGTAACTTGAACAGCAGGTCCACCTAAATCTAGACAGATTACCGGACGACCTGCCGCCATAGCTTCCATGCACACCCACCCTCCAGAATCATGTAAGCTGGGATGAACTAGCACCTGACAGTCCCTCAATAAATCTAAAGCCTTTTCACGAGGCAATCTTCCCCAAAATTTAACTTTTTTAGCAATTCCTAAATCTGATGCCAAAGTTTGTAGTTGATGCCATTCAGGTCCATCTCCTACTATCCAATACTCTGTATTTGGTAGATTTGCTTGAGCAAAAGCACGCAGTCCAAGGTGAAAGCCTTTCCAGTGCAAAAGTCTACCCATGCTGATAAATCTGACTATTGGCTCATTAGGTATTTCATATTTACCTAAAAGCTCCATGTCTTCTGCTGATAACCCTGATTCAGGCATAATCTGGACATGGTTCACACCCATCTTATAGAGGCGCTGGGCGGTATCCTTGGTTGTAGCTCGAACTACAGCACTTCTGTTAGCAGTAAGACGTACAAAGGGGTCTTGCTCTCCCAGCCATCGAGCAAAGCTGCGGGCAATTTCATAAATTTTGCCATTTAAGCTAAAATCCTGCCAAAAACTGATTGGCGCAGATTCTCCACCACCTACTGGACCCCAAATTAAGGGAATTGGTAACAGTGACAAGAAGCAAGGACTGGAATACTTGACAAAGGTAACATGGTGAATCAAATCAAAGTTAATTTGTTGATGCAGATATTTAGCAACAAAATATGCCTGAACTTGCCAGAGGTAATAGTGAAGTTGCATTCCTCCAGACTGTCCCCATTTTCTACTATCCTGCCAAAAGGGTAAAGTAAAATAAACAAAATGAAGATTTGGGATGGGGTTGCGTGCTAGTTCTGCCTTGATGATATCTTGGCTTTCATCAGGTCGGGTTAGTACCCAGACTTCATGGTATTTGGCAACTTCTCGCGCAATATTCCAACCCACACCAGGTTCAGAACCCATACCGGGTTCGCAGGAGTAAGCAGACATTAAAATTTTCATAGTTATAAGTAGGCGGGCATTGAAATTTATCGTTGTAGCAAGGCAAAAGGCAAGCATCTCGACTTCGCTCGATAACCGGCAAAAGGCAAGAGGAAAGGTGTTATTATAAAAGCTCGATCCATTGGCGTTGTACTAATCTAGTAGCCTGTTCTGTCTGTTTCCTCAGTCGTTGTTTTTGCCATGAAAGTCCTAATACATATGCCAGCGAAAGCATAAAACCTGGTTCCTCCATTTGAGTAAAAATAAAACCAAGGACAAAAACAGCTAACAGACTTACTTTCAAAGAATTATCTAAACCAAATTGTTGCCAAGTTAAATAACATAGAAATAGGTATGCTCCTAAACCCAAAATTCCTATATCTCCCCATATTCCAGCCCAACCAAAAATAGGGCTAAAAAGACTGGAACTATAACAAAGCCAAAAACTATTCACAAACTCCATTGCTTCTTGACCAATGGGACGGGTGGTAGCACCTAGTGATCCGAGAATTGACCAATAATCTTTGAGAAACCATGCTCCTAGTCGGCTTACAGTATGTCCTGGACCTAGACCAAACAACCAATTGAGAGAGGATTGATAATGGGATAAAATAGAGCGTACTGAGTAAAATTTGGCATACCAAGCTTCACCATCTGGTCCGTAGAGTTCTGGTCGCGCCCAGGACGTAAATGCGGCAAAAGCTTCTAAGTTTTGTACACACCAAAGAAATCCGTATCCTACAATAATAGTCGCAATCAGAAGTTTGATAGTTTTATTAATATCTTTGAAATTTAGTAAAATCAGCAAACCCCAACCAATCAGATAAGCCAACAGAAGTTGTTTAGAATCAGAAAAGAGAATCTGCCAAAAAGCAGCAAGAATTACCGTAATTCTCATCCATAGTGGAAAGGTCTTTTCATTGCTAAAGAAGTAGAGAGTCAAGGCAACTGATACCGAAGCCGATACATAATTTCCTGCCCCAGAAACAAAAAATACTCCTCCGCATCCGTCTGTTCCATTCAATCCTTCAGCGTAGAGTTGCCCTGAATCAATTAAGGGTTTCTGGATAGCAGCAAGTAAAAAGTTAATTACAGCAGACCAGATGAGCCACTTCTTCATGCGTGTAATAGATTTAGCAGACATGGGAATACAGGAAATAGCTAGTAGAAACATGAAGGGTTCGCCAAGCATCATAAAAGTAACAATTGCATTAATCAAACCTGCATGATTCCATAAAGCACTAGCCAACGCTACTACTAGCAAAATGAAAAGTCCAATCAGAAAAGAATAGGCAATAGCAATTTGTTTGCGGTCTTTTGTGGGACTGGTTAATAATACAACTACTAATACAAACGGAACAACTGCGAAGTGAGCAAGATTGAGAATTGAAGGAGCATTAGTAATTGAACAAAAAATCCGGGAGTAGAAAACTGTGGAAAAGGCAAAGATAATTAAGCTCGTGTTATCAATCAATCCCTTTTTTTTTAATTTTTGATTTATAGGTAAATGCCAATACATCATTGCAAGATTTTACGGCTGTAAAAAAATATCTCTCAAACCCATTAAGTCTTCATTAGATAATTTAAACGTTCCTCAAATACGCTATTTTTAAGTACTGCAACATAATCAGGTGTTACCCGTAAATTATTGCTCTTACTAAACAAGTCTACAACTTTCGTTTTAAGAAAGCTTTTGTATATCCTGAAAAGTCTATAATCATAAGTATGAAGAAGCTGAATAACTGGATCAGTAGCATTACAATGCTTATGTCTTTCAAAAACAATGCTGCCAATTTTACGTTTATTAAGGGCTTCTTTCATTCCCTCAAGCACCTCAAGCTCATGTCCTTCAACATCTATCTTGCAAAGAGCTACCTGAGATATATCACTTTCCTCTAACCAGGCATCAAAAGTAGTAGTATCAACTTTGATATTTTCGTGAGTTGGTTCTTTAATTTCTGGCAAAGTGCTAAGATTAGTGTCTTCATTGTTTTTGTTAATATGTGACCATCCAGGTTGTATTAAGTCCACTGTCATTGTTAGTTTTCCAGAAAAGTTGGAGAGGGCTTTTGGAATTAAAGTTGCACAGGAAATGCGATTCGCATTTAAATTTTCTCTAAGACATACTTGCAGTCTAGGAACAGGCTCAAAACAATAAATATGACCTGATGAACCTACAAAGGGTATAACTTGGAGAGATGTATCACCAATATTCGCACCTATGTCACAGAAAACATCCCCATGCTGAATAAGACAACCAATTACAACAGTAATCCAAGGTTCAAAATCTCCAAACCAGAATAAGTTCTTAACAATATAATCTTGCCCGTATGAGTACGAAGCATATTTTATGCCATACTTAGCTTCAAATTCCCCAAAATTACTTGGTACATCGGGTAGTCTTCTTAATAAACTTGCCCTTGGTTGCTGAAATGGATAATGCTTTGTGAATGCACGCAAAATATTTAAAATCATTTAGTTAACCTTTTAAAACATTGTAATCTGTTAGCTGTCTTTTATCAGACTTGTGAATAATACAATTCCTAAAACTAAAGGAACAAATGCAAAGTGAGCAAGATTGAGGATTGAAGGAGCATTAGTAATTGCACAAAAAATTCGAGAGTAAAAAATTGTGGAAAAGGCAAAAATAATTAAGGCTGTATTATCAATCAACCCCTTCTTATTCATTTTTTTAGTTATAGGTTGTAAATACATAATTTAGATATTTTAAGACTTTGGAATGAATGTATATAGTGGAATAGAACTAAGTTAATTCCTAACACCTGAGTTTCAATGATTGAGTAAATTTGGTAAAAATTATTTAATACAATTTTAGTTATTGTATTGTGCCTTATAAGGTTCTCTATAGAATAGATAGAAATTAGGATTTTCATATATGGAGTACCTCTTGATAAAGATTCAAGTAACCTAAAGCTACTTTACGTGGGTGAAAGTGGGTTCTGGCATAAGACTTTGCACTTTGTGACCAGTGTTGCATCTGTACTGGCTGGTTCATAAGCTCAGTCAAACATTTTGCCGCTTCCTGAGAGTCTGAGGGTAACACAAGACCAAGATTATGTTGGTTAAATAGTTCAGCCAGGTTAAGTGTATCGGCAATAGCACAGGGTACTCCTAAATACATGGCCTCTGCAATTGAGATTCCAAAGACCTCCCATCGGGACATTTGAATATAAAGGCTAGCTTCAGAGAGTACATTCACCTTCTCAAAGCCAAAAACTGGCTCGTGGAAGTAAACATTTGAAGGAATATTGTTTTGGAGGCGTTCCATCCATTTGCTTGTTTTAACATCGTTACTTCCATATAAATGAAGTTCTACTTCTTGTGGTAAAAAGCCTGCAATTTCTATCAATTTATCTATACCTTTATGTAGAACGTCAAAGCGTCCCAGATAAACTAACTTTTTGATCTCTACATGACCCTTCCATCTGTGATCTTCTAATAGATAAGAATCTACAGGATTGGGTAAACAGTGAACGATACCTTGATAGTCAGGTACAAAAAACCGAATAGCTTTTTCCTCCTGGGGTGTTACGGCTGAGATTGCAGATGCCCTGTAAAATCTTGGCTTTTCCACAAGCCAACTGTAGAGACTTTTCTTCAACCATCCTCTTTGAAGAAGCTGAGGTGACATGGCATGAGGAGTAATCACATAGGGAATTTTATTTTTTACTAGCTGTCTTGCTAGAGTAGCCTGCTTGGGAAGAAAAACTGAGTGCATATGAACAATATGCGGCAAATCGGAATTGAATAAAGATGTCAGTATTTGTGGGTTGTAACGCCAGGTATCTGCTGGAACGTAGACTAGCTGAAAACCAGCTTCCTCAGCTGCCATTTTGGCAGCTTGATCTGGTGGAATTTCTACCACTAGAGTTACTTGATGACCAAGTAAGGCTTGCTCTCTAGCTACTAGCCAGACAGTCATATTGACTCCATCTACTGTCTTTGGAGTGGGTGAACAACCAATATGCCAAATCTTCATTGCCAGTTCCAATCATTCCTAATTTTTATATCAAGTTGGCCTATATAGTTATTGAAATCTCTTATGTTTTTCTTTCTTGCTCCAAAACTCTTTCATAGATTCCAGCTACCTGTTGAACTGTTTTCTCCCACATAAATAACTTTGCTCTTGCTAGTCCCTGCTCTACCAAACGCTGACGGTAAGAACAATCATTTTGCAGGCGATACACTGCTTCTACAAGTGCTTGATCATCCATTGGATCGAGCAAAATAGCTGCATATTCAACTACTTCCGGTAGCGAAGCAACATTAGAAGTGATCACAGGTAGTCCGCAGGCCATTGCTTCAATAATTGTCAAACCAAATCCTTCATAAAGAGATGGTGCTAATAAAACATCGGCTGCATTGTAAAGTTGAATCAAAATGTTTTTATCAGCAATACCAAAGTCAAGAATATCTTGGTCAAGATTGTATTGTTTGATAAATGCTATTTGCTCTGCTGTAAATTTGCCTCCTGATCGCCAAAGACGTACTGATAGTCCCCTATCTTTTAGGGCTTTTAACACCTGCAAAACAGTTATGATATTCTTACGCTGGTGAGTTGAACCAACATTTAGTAGACAGATTTCTTCAGGCGATCGCTGATACTGTTGTCGAAAAGATTTGACTTCCTCAGATGGTAATGGGCAAAACGAAGTTTCAACTCCGTTGGGAATTACTACAATTCGCTGTAATTCAATATCCAGTTTTTCATGAACATCTTTAGCTGTATTTGAAGAAACAGCTACTATACAATCAGCATCACCCATTCCTTGTACTGAAAATTTCCAGGATGCCATACTCAAAACAGGAAAACGGGATTGTCCTTTGAGAATTTCTGGATAGACAAAATGCACTAAGTCATGACAGGTAACAATAATAGGTTTACCTTTCTTTTTCAACCAATAGGCTACATGAGCATTGGTATGATCGATAATGTGATAAATGTCTCCTTCTACTTGACATACTTGTTGGGGATGATGCCAAAAACGCTCATAATACTTGCGAATACCAGTTCCAGAGTGCCACAGGTTTTCTTGGTTTCGGCTCCAGGGTTGTGGTGCAACCTCAACAATTTCCCAATTTGGACGGATCGCCTTTAATTCGGCAACTAAATTGTCAGCGTAGACATCCATGCTCAGAGCAACACCTGTTTCTCTGCGAACAATTACTAACCGCATTGAAAGTCTACCTCACAAAAAACATAGAGTGACATTTGTTTCACTTCCTAATTCACAACTAGTTCATTATTTTTTTGCTGTAATAATTTCTGCCATAAACAGATGAGACGATCAGCAATGCGATCATGGGAGTAAAGTTGATTTACCCGATGCAAACAATAATTCCTGATCTCTTGATACCATTTGCTGTCTTGAATCAAGCGTGCCAATATGTTTGCTAGTTCCTGAGTATTTTCTTCTGAAAAAATTAAATCTGATCGTCCAATGACATTGGGAATTTCTCCACTATCAGAACCAACTACGGGGACTCCCATTGCCATTGCTTCAATCAGGACGTGACCAAATTGTTCTTTCCATTTAGGAGTGGTGCGGGAGGGCAACACCAGCACATCAAACTTAGCGATCGCCTCTGGTGCTTGTTCGTGGGGGACAGCACCATGCCATATCACCCAATCTGCTACACCTTGATCCTGGGATATCTGCCTCAGTTGTGCTTCATTGGAACCAGAACCGCAAATGAGAATGCGGAAGTTTAAACCCTGTTTGCGTAAATAGTGAGCAGCAGCGAAAATCAAATCTATTCCTTTGCTGTGGGTTAACCGTCCCAGAAAACCAATGTGAAATGGTTCGCCTGTTTTTTGTTGACGGGGTGCAAACAATTCAGGGTCAATGCCCATTTGCGGCATCACTTCCAGCAAACCTGTATAACCCCAACGGCGCATAATTTTTGCCCCATCTTGATTACCTGGAAGTACGAGACTGGCAGTATTGAGGACAAACCGACAGATCCAGCGACGGGGAAAAGACAGGGAGCGATCAATATTTTCCCAACCAAAAATAGCTAGGGGTTTACCTGTGAATCCGCTCCAGATGGCAAACTCAAATGCACACAAGGAAAAAACTTCTTCCTCTACCTGAACAATATCAGGGCGAAAATCATTCAGCACTTGCCACAATGTCCAAGGAGCATAAATATGTGCGCCTCCACGACCGCTAAATAAAACAGGAGCGGAGTAGGTGCGGATCTTAGAGTAGGGTGTTTCTAATGGGATGAGCCGATTCCATTCCAATGCTTTCCAGTTACTGGGAGCTAGAAGACCGACTTCAATATTGCCAGTCTGGGCGATCGCATTTAATTTGCCCTGATTTATTCCAACAACGTAAGCATGACTAATAAACAAGACACGAATGGATGTTGTAGTCATCTCACGCTATGCTCCCTATTTTTAACATTTACCTTTTTATCAATAACAGGCAAATATTCCTGAGCCTGAATCTGGGCAAGAAGAGATAGTTGATCTTTTGTAGCAATCAAGTTAATAATATCTGGCAAGTGTGCATTTGGATTGAAAATTTCTAGATGTCCTGCACCACAATACTGATAAACCTCGTAGCCATATTGTTTGAGCAATTGCAAAATCTCAAGCGATTGATAGCCAAAGTCCGCATAACTGTTAGGAGCATATTCAAAAATCCAGATTGGTGCTAGATGGTAAGGCAAATTTAATAACCTTGTTGCGCCCTGAAAAACAAATTTCTCAGCACCTTCAACATCTACTTTGATCAGGTCAATTTTGCGCTCTTGATTTAGCCAGTAGGCATCTAACGAGGTACAGTCAACAGAAACAATTTTCGCTAGTTGCTCAGGTACTACCTGCTTCCGAATTGATGACAATGTGGGTTCGTCAAGAATCTGAAACTCAATTTCACCTACATAGTCACTAACCGCAGCACAATTGAGAACAACTTGAGTAAAGCCATTCATCTCCACACTTTGACTGAGAATAGGAAACAAATGGGATTGAGGCTCAAAGGCATATATCTGACCAGATGCTCCGACTATTTTTGCTGCCAGCAGTGTGTACTCACCAATATGAGCGCCTATATCGAACATTACCATGCCAGGTCTCAGGAATCGAACCAAAAAATCTGCGGTTTCGGGTTCTGAAAATTCCTGGTAATAAATAGCAGCGCCAGAGCCAGTTTTGGGAATGACAATTTTCAACGTTTCGGCAAAGGGAATTACGTAGGGTTGATCAGTCACTTTCCAGCGAAGTCTCCACCAAAGCCTCTTCATTACTGCTTTTAATGGATTACGCTGAAAATCTCGTCGATTCAGAAGTCTTTGAAATGGTGAATGAGTCATAGCTACCTCTTAGCTAACGGAGGCATAAATTTTTTTAAGCAGCTGAGGTCGAAAAAGGGGAGTGAAGAACCAGGTAATAGCAGGTTTAGCCAAAGGTAATGGCAATAACCCAGTCCAAAGAAACCACATTGTGTAGATTAATTGTTTCTGCCAGCTAAACGTCGTATATTTCCAGATACTCTGAATACCAGAACTAATTAGAGAGAACAATTGGTCATGCTCAATTGGATGGTTCTCCGGGTTTAAACGCAAAGATGCCAGACGAACCTGAAATCTTGCCATAGAACGTAATTCAAAGTCTTGCGGTAATTCGTAACCAAGTTCTTTGGCTTTATCCAGCAGTAATTTATAGACTACTAAGTCATGTCGAATAAAACGATGTAAGCGATCGCTAGTCACTGTAGCTAATGCCCATTGATTGCTACCGTGAATCCGGTAAGCACCGAGAGGTTCTTCTACTGCTGCTACTTCTCCAGCAAATGGGACAAGCACTGACAAGTAATCATCGGCGGTTAGCTTGTAATCATCGGCAATTGGGAAAAGGGGTAGCAGTGCTTTGCGGTTGAGCGCATTACCACTAGTAGGAACTCGGACGTAACCGCCAATATCAAGCAAAGTTTTCCAGACTTCACCGGTTGATAGGGGTTTACCTCCTTGGGGGAAGGTATAACCCAGGGATTGCCTATCTGCATCGACAACCTCTAAGCGGTAATGCACCTTAGAAAGCTTTGGTTGCCAAACTGCAACAATTTTTTCCACAGTTTGGGGATACAAATAATCATCAGAATCTAGAAAAATAATAATGTCGCCCTTGCTTTTGGCAAAACCGCTATTAAAAGCAGCAGCTTGTTTACCGTTGGGTTGTAGGATGGGGATGATGCGATCGCCATATCCAGCAATAATATCACGGGAATTGTCAGTTGAACCATCATCAACAACAATAATTTCAATATCAGGATAGGTTTGGTTAATGGCACTATTGATTGCGTCTGGGAGAAAGCGATCGTAGTTGTAATTGTTAATGATAATACTAACCAGTAAGTTTTCAGTCATATTGTTATTCCTAAAGAAATGCCAATCTTTAAGTGGTAAGCCTGTCTGTTAAACTGATGAGTGCCACTTCTGTGCCTATTCACTCATACTGAGACTACTCCCAATTGATTCAAAACCGAGTCTGATGTTTCTGCTGGGATAAGTAAAATATTCTCAAGATTGGGCTTAATTTCTCTGAGATCGACAAATTGACATGAGTGAGTTTGTTGAAAAAAGCGATAGTTCCAACTGGAGACAATATCTACTACATCTAGAAATGAATGTCCAAACTTTGGTAAGAAATAATTGTTAAATTCGCCATAGATAATGGGACGAGTTTTACTAAGAAACGATATACCACCACGGAAAAACATAACCTCAGATCCTTCAATGTCAATCTTGAGCAGGTGACAGTTTTCTACCCCTTGTTCCTTCACAAAAGTATCCAGCATTGTCAAACGAGCCGTTGAATTCATACCAAAATAATTAGTTGGAATTTCTCCTTTAACCATTACTGCATTACCGGTTTTAGAATTGTTGTCATTTTCCATAGACATCTCTATGATGTCTTCATCATCACCAAGTGCAATATTGTGGGCTGATACAATTCCTTCAAGACTATTTAATAATATGTTGGTAGTGAGCCTCTCAAAGTTAGATTTGACTGGTTCAAAAGCATACAATTGACCATTTAATGCTTGTAGTTTGCGACCTAATGCTACTGAATAAAATCCAACGTGAGCGCCAACATCAAAAACAATACTCTTTTCTTCTAGGTAACTTGATAATCTTTCCAAAATGTCGTTATCATAAAATCCCGTCCAATAAGGCCACTGCTCTGTTCTACTCCGCACATCTAACTGCATCCAGCTTCCATCTTGCATTTTTACGGTTGAAATACACTCTTGATCACTATCGAAGTTAGTCAATAAACGACTGATAATGTTTCCTAAATGACGCTTACCCCGGAAATATGGTGTAGATCGAGATAAAGCAGCAATTGAATTACGGAATTTGGACATGATTTTCCACCTATACAATCTAGCACTTTGTGTTCCCTAGTTGATGTATTTCATAAGTTTGAATTGCATAAACAAGGGCATAATTTTTGATCTTTTTATCTTTTTACAATCACTTCTTTATAACTGCCTGATTTGATAATTCGACCTTGTTCAAGTTGGTAAATACAATCGCAATGCTCAATTGTCGAAAGGCGATGAGCAATAATAATGATTGTCTTATTACCAGCTAAAGCTTTTGTCGCTTCAGTAATCAGATGTTCTGTTTCAGAATCTAGAGCGGCAGTTGCTTCATCAAAAACCAGGATTTCTCTTTCGTGATAAAGCACCCTTGCAATCCCAACTCTTTGGCGTTGTCCTCCCGATAAAAGAACTCCCCGTTCACCAACGACAGTTTTCACCCCTTCTGGAAGTTGCTCAACCAATTCGCTAAGTTGAGCCATCTCAATTGCTTTCTTTAATTTATTTAAGTCAATTAAATGATCAGGAACTCCAAATGCAATATTCCGTTCCAGGGTATCATCAATTAAAAATATAGACTGGGGAACATAGCCAAGCATATTCTGCCAAGCACGTAAATTGCTATAAACTGAAACCCCGTCAACTTTGATATCTCCAAATTGAGGAATAAAAAGACCCAAAATAACATCTACTAAAGTAGTTTTACCAGCACCAGATTTACCAATTAGTCCAATAGATTCTCCCTTACGAATAGATAGGGAAATATCTTCTAGAACATTTATTGTAGTGTTTGGATATTGAAATGTAAGCCTATCTACAATAACTTTATCAGAAAACTGAAATTTTTGCTGGTTGTTGCTTGGCAATAAGCTGTGAGAATCAAAGTCGGTTATCAGCTTTTCTCTTTCCAACTCCTTAAGATCAAAAAATAGCTGATCAAGAGAATAACTATTACCTCTAATCACATTAATGCCAGAAATTAAATTTCCGACTGCGGGTAGTAATCGAACTGAGGCAAGTGCAAAAATTCCTAAAACCCCAGTTAGGCTTTCTATCTCATTCCGATTTAAGCTGATAAATAAGAATGTGAAACCAATCAAGAAGCTGATCATTAATGGCTCAAGCACAAAGCGGGAAAGATTACCATAGGCTGAACTTAAAGTATTAGTTTTGGCGTAAATTTTTGACTGCTCCTCCATCTGCTGTTCAAAATAGGATTCGCAACCGATGACACGAGTTTCTTTCAAGCTTCCTAATCCATGATTCGTAATGCAAATCATCTTCCCATAAGCATAAAATCGTTCTTTGTTCCAACGAGCTAAACGATCTTTCATTGGATGTAATAATCCAAAAGAAATAAGCAGAAGGAGGGCGATTAAAATTAAAGCAAAAGCATTAGTTTTGATTAAAAGCAACATTAATGCTATGACAATTATAGTATTAGATATAAATGTCAAAAATGTAGATAATACATGAACACAGACCGAATCCGTTGTGGAAATTATATTCTGAATAAGTGTTGATGAATTAAGCCGTAAATGATAGCTATAAGGAGCTTCAATATATACTTTTAGAAGCTTACAAGATAATTCGCTTCTCAAATCAAAGCTAAATTTAAACACCGTTTTTTGAGCATTAAAAGCTAAAAATGCTTTCAAACAAAAAGCAATAACAACTACCAATCCTAGCAGAATTAAAAATTGCTGTTCGGAGTTAAAATTCATCTGGTTATACATTAAATCTAACCAGTAAATATTTTTGATTTTATCTGGGCTGGTAGCAATCAAAATGAATGGAGCAATCATTCCAGTTCCAAAAATTTCTAAGCCAGAAATCAGAATGAATAGAAAGAGCATCACTATCAGCGATTTATGATGTCCTTTTGTAATATATAAAAGCTTAGGTATAAAATGAGTCATTGGTACTTAATTTCAAGTGAATTGAACTGAGGAAGTATTTAAAAAAGGCAGAAATATCACCTTAGTTAGTAATCTTGGATATGAGATTTTCAAATTTATTTATCAATTTCAGCTTTAACCTTCGCCAAATAGTCAGCCTCCAACCAGACCATGCTGTCATATCCAGATAATAAAAGAAATAATCTTTAAGTGGAGTATGACGAGATGGCATAGCATAATTATCATCAGCCGCACAAACTACTATAATTGGTTCATCATCTATTGAGAATGTTGATAACATAAGATCGCTTCCTTAGTTACTAGATTGTTAAACAAACTGCTTAATTTTAGATTCGATTTACAAAGAGATAGTATTGAGGGGGCGACAAAGAAGCTAAAGAGGTTCCTGGATAAGCATCATAGCCCTCATACCCTGTTGATAAAATGGCATCTTATTGCGAACTAAAGCCATCATTTCCAAGACCAATTTTTGACACTCATTCATAGAAACTATCCAACTAGAACCATACAAAAGATAGTAGTAAATTGCATCCGACTTATTGTTAATATCCTAAATTTTTGAGATATTTCTGATAAGAGTAATTGCAAAATATCGTATTTTTAATTTCAGTCTTTTTTTTAATCTGACTATAAACTTATTTCCAAAAGGATAAGGATTCAACATATATACTATTTCAGAAATAACAGGTAAATTTGTGAACCAATTAAGATGAATAGCTGTTGCTTGCTTCACTAATACTTCGTTATTCCTATCATTAGCATTCTTTGTCTGGTTGAATGAGGAAGCCTGTAGGGTCAAATATTTTGTCAACATTTCTGCTAAAGCTAACTGTTGGCATGAATTCAGCATAATACAAAGATTCTCAACCCATTTATTGAAGCTAATGCTGGGTAATTGATGAATAGTATAGCGATACCTTAGTTGCTCATTTTGCAGGAAAGGAGGTATATTTCCTCCATGTTTCAAGAAATTAATAATCCAGCGCGTGTGATCAAGTTCAGGATGACTAAGACAGGGAAATTGGTTACTATGCTTCACAGCCTCATCAAATTTACCTAAACAAAGAAGGGAAATAATGCAATAAGCCCACTCTACTGGATCAGGGTCAAAGGCATTGTACTGTTCAAGAGTGTACTGAATTGGTTGCATAATCCAGTCGAGCGCTGTTTTCGCATTTCCTTGATAAAGGTTACATAGTGCAAGTCTGAATTTTGTCTCAGGCATCGAATTCATATCTAAGCTTTTTAGATATAAAGCTTCTGCTTCGTCGTATTTACCTGCCCAAAGTTTTTCGTCTCCTTGTCGGAGAAGCACAATATCTAATCCATTACAGATAATATGAGAACTTCTAATTCCTGATGATTTTTCTACTACAATAAGCGGCTCAAAAGGGTTTGTTTGAACAATATTTTGATTTGGTTTAAGATTCTTATATAGGTTAAACCATTGGAAAATTTGATCTCGCTGTTTCAATGTGTGGCGAGAGTGAACTAATTGATAACCAGAATTGGTAATTCTCTCAAGCTCATCTATATGTTGAAACAGATAATCTAGTTTTGCTAAAATATCATGTTCATCAGCAAAAACACAATTTTCCATATCAATGAAGCCCGCAGCTTCAAGACTTGGAGATTTTTCTGTAATTAAACAGGATTTGGAAGCTGGAATTTCAAAATGCTTACGAACAATTTCCTTGACCACAGTACCACAACTTGGCACGATCCAAGAAGCATTTATCGTACGAGCATATTGCTCCCCATATATTACTTGCCATGGGGTAGATCCAGAACTGTAACTATGTGGACAGATGAGTGTGGGGTAATATTCAAAAATGAGGCTGTGGATTTTTTGCCGCCAAGGATATAATCCCGATTTTCCACCAGTTAAAAGAACTGGTATTATTTTAGATTCTCCATAATCTCGATATATATCAGCATCTACAAAATTTGGACAAACAAACAAGTTATCAGCTATTTCCGGTATACGTTCGGCCGCAGTAGTGCAAATAGAGAAGATAGTTTCTATACCCCAATGCTCCATATCGGAAAGAAAGCCAGCTCTAGCTTCACACCACGAATCTGCATTATGAAAGCCTAATTTGGGAATTTCTGGACAGGCTTGAATATTTGTTATTTTCAATTTTTGACAAGTTTTTTGTTCAAGACCGCTTAACATTTCAAACAGTGTTAAGTCTGGCTGGTACTTATCACATATTTCCTGATAGTCACAATTCTTCTGAATCACAATTACTTCAAAAAACTCTGATAAGCACTTAACGTGATGTTGTCTAAAAATATGCATAAATTCAGGTAATTTCTCACCAAATCTATATTGAAAAAATGCGAGTTTTGGCTTAATAATCTGTTTCATATAATTACTTGTATTATCCTTTGCTAATTTTTGAATTGCATCTTCATGAAATTTTAGACTAATAAAGTATTACTAATGGCCAAACAAGATAAAATTGATCCTCTATTGATAATAACTAAACGTGGGTTGCATAGCTATCCCATGAATTTTGAAAAATTGCCTAATAATGTTAGTTACTAAACAAGTTAAGTTTGGACAAATTGCCGAACCTTGCGATAAATATCTTTAAAACGAAAAGGCCACCATAAAAGAGATAGAATTCGATAAAATCGAGCAAAATTTTTATTACCAGCCAATTGATACCGATTTGCAATGTTTCGGTAATGGTGAGCCACAATAGGCGGACCTAGCTGCTTGACAATTTCAAAAAAGTGCTTATTAAATACTTGTCTATAACCTTCAGCCTCACGCACCATATCTTGAGAGATGGTGTCATCGCCGCGACAATCATAGATAAATGTAGGCTCTGCTACAAAACTAAAAGGATAATATTTTGATAATCGAATAGTAGTATCCCAATCTTGATGAGAAATAATTTGTTCATCCAAATAATCAATTTTCTCAAGTGCTTCTTTGGCAATTAAAAACCCTGAGAATAACAGTCCAGGATTTGTCAATAGATCACGGTAGACGTAACCACTTAATGATGGAGATCCATAAGTAGTCATGCTTTCATCTTTTTTTATAGCTATGCATTTGGAATGTACAACTTTCACTCCTTCATTTCGAGCAGTTGACATTCGTACTTCCAGACTATTTGGAGTGAAATAGTCATCCGAATCTAAAAAAGCAATCCATTCTCCTTGGGCAGCCTTAGCACCTGTGTTTCGAGCAGCCTGAGCGCCTCGATTAGTGTCATGACAGAAGTAACGAATCCTGGGTTCTTCTTGAGAAAGGGAAGCAACGACTGATTCTGTGTCATCTTTAGAACCATCATCAACAACAAGAATCTCAAAGTCTTGATAGGTTTGTCCCAGGATACTTCGTATCGCTCTCTCAATTACGTAACCGCGCTTGTAGGCCGGAATGACAACAGATATAAGAGACATAATTGGATACAAATAAAAAGGATATTTTTTAGTATGCGCCCCTGAAGATAAGGTAGAAAAATTCACTACGGATCGTCGTGAATGCCGGGTGTGATCATTGATAAAGTCTTCTTTGTCAGGAAAAGCAGCCGACGAGCAGATCCAAAGATTGCCGTCTGAAATCGATTGTGTCGCAAGTAATCCAAGATCCCCACAGTGGATGCATTGAGTAGCGAACGATTGATTTTCTGATAGCAGTAGAAGGGTGGGATCTTTGGCCTCTGACGGAAACCAGATCGCCGAACATGACGTATCACTGGATAGTGAGCATCGTAGAGGTGCCACTGAGTCATAGCTGCTGGTTTGCGACTATCAACGTTGAACACTAGATACCCATCAGGTTTGAGACTCTCATGTAGTCGGCGCAAAACCGCAGGAATATCGGCAATATGCACCATAACATCGAATGCCGTGATCAGGTCGTATGTGTTAGGTGGAAGTTGGTCGGTTTCAAAATTGTAAAATGTACCATGTATTCCTCGGTGTTCAAACCGCCACCGCACGAAGTCTATAGCCGACTCTGAAACGTCAGTAAGAGAACTCTGCCAGCCGAGCGCATTGAAAAAGAGGCTAGCAGTTCCAGCACCGCAACCGAAATCGAGGTGATTACCAGGGGGCAGATGCTGTAGGGCGTGTGCAATCTTGACAGCATTGGGCTGATCCTGATTTGCGTGATACCGTAATGTGCCGAATAGCCAATATGACTGGGTCTGATAGAAGCGGTAGAGTTCCTCATGTGTCGATTGCCCTGTCTTAAGCCACTCCTCAGTTATAATCTCTGCGGAGTGTTCGCATATCCAACGGACTTTCTCAGGAGGTAGCCCAAAGAACCTGCTGAGTTCATCGATGACCCCTTCGTGCGGGTCGGTAAAGCGATCGCCAGTGAGACAGTGATGCCAGATGTCAACAAGTTGCTGATAGGTACGTTGTGTTGTGCAGCTTGTAACAATGTCCATATGTGCGTCTCCTGTACCCCATAATTAAGTTTTCTACTCAATTAATTTTTTGCCGTTTCAGTCCAATTTTCAGCACTTTTCACTGCTATAAATCAGCGTAAAACAATCCCAACAGATGGGGTTTGAGGTTTTGCTCCCATGTCAGCGAACACATTAACTGCTATCTGCTGCGCCCTGGAATCAACACGAGGATTCGTAACTTTTGGGCTATTTAAGCCAAAAATCCACAGTTTTTTCATCTTTCTCAGCCAATTTTTCATCCTTCTCAGCCAATTTTTTATCCTTCTAAACCAACTAACACTTTCCACAGGAGGACTTACAACCCAGTCGCTATCAAGACCCCATACCCACTGAATTGAGCCAGTTGAAAAGACTTTGGCACCACTGGCTGCTGTATAACGTACTGCATTGGAGATATTGGGGTTTGTTCCAGGTGGAAGTGGAGGCAATATGCTGTTAGCTTGGACTGGTGATTGGGACAGAACAACGAGTCCAGGTGGGGTGAAACCATTACTTAAAAGTGCATCCCACTCATAACCCACCAACCCCCTGAGCTTGTCTCCATTCTTGAGTCCAGTATTGGCATAGTAAGGATCGGCAGCATTGCTAACCACGAAGTCATATCCGCGATAAATATTACCGTGATCTGATACGTACCCAACTCCCAGTAAGGCATTCTCCGGTCGATTGACTTCAGGGCTACGGAACAGCGTGGTTGCGGCTACAGGGTTTGTTTGAGCAATGGGGTCAATTGAGGCAGCGGTACCAATCCCAGAAATATCCTTATAGATAGTCATCACGCGATTAGCTTGTCCACTACTGGAAGGGTCAAACCGGATTTGCCAGTAGGCAGTATTGGCCGAGAAGGAGGCCAAGTTGATGCCATTGTCTCTGGCTTTTTGGACGTTATTGCGCTCATCCAGCGACCAGTACTCATCGTGACCGACCGAGAGGAAGATATTATGAGAATACAATTGCAAAGGATTGATACTTGCGTCTAAATTCGTGTAATATACTACATCATAGCCCTGGGATTCCAGCCAGCGCGTCATGTTGTACTCCCATGCCAGCATATTATTACAGTTGTATCCATCAGTGTTCGTCAGCCCTAAATTAGCAGCAGCATAGGGACGGTCAAAGGACACCTGGTAAGCTCGTTTACCTCCAATACTAGTAGCGTCGTATACGCTGTAACCGCCATAATTGTTATAGGCTTGAGCCGTTGTCACGGCATCCTGGAAGCCCAGATCAGCTGGGCGATTATCATCTCGCAATACGAACTGGATGTAGTTTTGTTTGCCTGTTTCGCTATCAGTCAGCTTCACCAGATAGAGACCTGTATTCCAGTCTGTGTCGGTTTGCAGGGTATAAGAGGTATTCCATTTGCACTCGACAAGATTGGTACTAGCATTTGTTATGGTTAGACTTGTTTGAGTAACTCCATTGAGATCCGTCACACTGGTGATCAGCCTACCGCCTTTACCGTCGTAGTAACCCAAACGATAGACATCGAGTCTGTACTGTCCTGCTTGAGCTAGGGAGATTTTTAGGTTTAAGGCTTGTCCTTTGTTGATACTGGTTGCATCCCCATAGCCAGTAATCTCATCGTTTGTAGCCAGATTTGTAATTTTCCAAGCAGTTGTTCCAGCCTTTTGATTTTCCAGAACGATCGCATTTTGAGCCGCAACAGTCACCCCTGAACTGGTAACATATTTACCTCTGTCGAATGCATCTATGTAGCTTGCCAACACCCGCACCTGTTGTCCGAGTAAAGAATTAGTTAATGTCAGTGATTGCGCTGTTTCTCCAACAATATCAATCCAATTACCGTTTACTGATTGTTGCCATTGGTAATTAATGGTTACTCCTGTTAAACTCAAGCCATCATTGTCGAAAATACCTGCTGTCAAATAGTGTCCAACTGTAGCACTACCCCTGAGAAAAACAAGATAAGAACCTTCTTCTTGTTGACGATTGAGTAAATTAACAGTTGAGTCATACGACTTATGTTCGGGTTGTAGAGATATCATTATCGGTGATGCTTATGCTGTGTTGTCGCCAGAGACGAAATCGCCTGTCCCAGTCAGGGTTTTTGGTGGTAAGCATTCCACTGTCACCCGTGGTAATTACCTTGCTGGGGTTAAAGGAACAGTCGGCGATATCTTCATGTGGCTTGCTAATTTTTTTTCCTTGTCCATCTCAGAGAATTTCAATGCAGATCGGAGCGATTTGACTACAAGGTCTTGTTCAGCTTCAGTCAGTCCGACAAACATTGGCAGAAGCAGTGTGCGATTACAGGCCGCTTCGCTTTCTGGTAAAAATAGATTAGGTTGCTGACGACGATAGATTCCCTCAAGATGACAAGCAATTACACGTCTTGTTGCAACTAAATCTTTCGCCATTTCACTCATAACGAAAAGCTGGGAATGATTGGAGCGGAGTCGAACCGTAAACGACTGAAAAACGTGTCGGTATTCCGCAGGCTCATAAGGTAGCTCAATCTTGTCTTCTTCTGACAGTAGCTCGGCGTAGCGACTCGCCAGCCTTCTCCGTTCTGCGACGAACTCTTCGACCCGATCCATCTGGACAATACCAATTGCTGCCGCAATGTCTGTCATTTTATAGTTGTAACCAAGTTCTGGGTACTGTTCTAGTACAACATTGCTGCTTGTGTGCCGTGAAAGCATGGAAGCTGAAGCCGAATGTGCACGCATCGCGCGAAGTCGCATGGCAGCATCGTCGTCGTTTGTTGTGATAATTCCCCCTTCTCCAGTTGTCAGAATCTTGCGAGCGTCAAAACTAAACACAGTAAAGTCACTAATACTGCCCACAAATCGGTCTCCCACTTTTGCACCAAGCGAGGGAGCAGCGTCTTCGACGACGACAAGTTTGTGCTTGTGAGCAATTCGCTTAATTTCATCAAGGTCTGCGGCTAGACCCACCTGGCTCACTGGCAGGATTGCGGTAGTTCGTGGCGTTATAGCAGCTTCGATTAGACAAGAATTGATGTTGTAGGTTTGCGGATCAATATCTATGAATACTGGTGTTGCCCCTGCGTAAACAATTGCATTAGCTGTAGCGATAAAGGAATAGGAAGGACATATAACCTCATCGCCTGCCTTGACCCCAGCAGCAACAAGAGCCAGATGAATACCTGTTGTTGCACTGCTTACGGCGATCGCATGACGAGATCCGACATAATTGGCTACTAGCTGCTCAAATTTCTCAGTGCGTTTACCTTGAGCAATCCATCCTGATTGAATAACCTCCGATGCGGCATTAGCCTCAGCAACTCCTATACTTAACCGACTAATTGGAATCATTTTTCAAATACTCCTTTGATTAGCGTAGAACATCTATCAAGATTCAGTTAAGAGATTAAGAGAAGACAGATATTTCCTGGTAGGTTCGCAGACTGCTACCTAAGTTGCGATCGCGCTGCGACAGGATCGGGTTCTCAATCGGCCAAGGTACTCCCACCTCTGGATCGTCCCAAGCAAGTGTCCTCTCGGCATTGGCAACATGGCAATGACTACATTTGTACTGTACTTCGGCTATATCTGAGAGAACACAGAAGCCATGGGCAAATTGAGGTGGAATTAAAAACTGGCATTTTTCCGCAGCCGTAAGTTCAATTCCGTACCATTTGCCAAAAGTCGGGGATGAAACTCGAAGATCGACAATTACATCCCATATCTTGCCAACGGTACAGCGCACGAGCCGCCACTGTGGAGCCAGAGAGTCTTGAAAGTGGAAGCCACGCAGAACGCCCTTGGAAGACATTGAATGATTATCTTGAACGAAGTTAATGTCTATTCCGTGTTCGCTAAATTGCTGATGGGAATAGCTCTCGAAGAAGAAACCGCGTTCATCTTGGAAAAAATCTGGCTTGATGATCAATGGCCCTTCGATCTCGATTTTTGAGACTCGTATTTTCATCGGCATGGAACTGGTTCCTTTATTTTTCTATTCGTCAGAATTGACTAGACATCTCCAGAAATTAGGTTTTCGCCTAGACATATAAGGGTTTCAGATTTTTTTTGGAAATGTCTACTGAAACTGATTACGAAAGAGCATGGGCTGGATTTCCAACCACTGTTATTGAAGGAGGTACGTCTCGAATGACGTTTGAACCCAAGCCGATAAGTGCGCGATCACCAACTTTAATACTGTTCATTACACTCGTACCACTGCCAATGTAACAATTGCAGCCAATGGTAGTATTCCCCGCGATCGTGACGTTAGACCCAATCAGTGACCAATCACCCACGACTGCATCATGATGCACAACTGTATTAGGGAGTAGGCAGACGTGATTGCCGACAATGGCATTGCTCGTGATTACAACTCCAGCCATAATTAGTACATTAATTCCAACTGTAGCTAGGGGCGATATCCGAGCCAAGGGATGCACCACCTGGGCAAAGCGGGAAACAGGTATACCGAGAGAAGCTATAACACGTTCCCGTTCTCGAAACGACATCGGACCACCAGGCACGGCCAACACTTGTGCCTCTGGAAAACGATCCAATACCTCACGCCCAAAAACAGTGATACCAAAGCGATCAGAGTTCACCTTATCAGGCTCATCATCAATGAAGCCCAAGGGATAGAACTTAGAACCAAGACAGTCCAAGGCTTCAATGCCATTGCCATTACATGGAAAAATTAGTAAGGGGCGAGATATTATTCGTGCTGTCGCTTCTGATTGACCAATCCCAGGTTTAGCAATGGAGATATTTTCCATCTTCATGGTTTGCGCCACGCTATCGCTATCAGACATGGCTTGTTTCCTTTGTCAGCTTTTGTTTCTGCCACCAAGTAACCAAGCGAGATAACCCTTCTTCTAGAGATACCTGTGCCTCAAAGCCTAATAATTCTTTGGCTTTGCTCACATCTGCCAGTCGGCGCTGCACGGGGTTAACTTTACGTTCTGGTTTATATTCTGGTTGGAGATCAGATCTCATCACTTTCAGTAAACTATGGGCTAAATCATTTAAGCTAGTTTCTATACCACTAGCAATATTGAAAACCTCATCTGTGACATCAGTTTTGACTGCCAAGATGTTGGCTCTAGCGATATCTTCGATATACACAAAATCCATTGTTTGCTCACCATTACCAAAAATCAATGGTGGCTGATTCGTAAAAATTCGCTCCATCCAGCGAATCAATACCTCTGTATAAACACCGTAAATATCCATGCGTGGACCGTAGACGTTAAAATAACGTAGTGCTACATAATCCAATCCATACATTTCATAGAAACTGCGTAATAAGCCTTCATTAAAAGTCTTGGCAGCACCGTACAGAGTGCGGTTTTTGTAGGGATGGTGAGATTCCGTTGTGGGGAAATTTTCTGCCATGCCATAAATAGAAGCTGATGAGGCAGCAACTATCTTTTTTACGTCTGCTTTGACTGCTGCTTCCAAAACCTTGAAAGTGCCATCTGCTAAAACTTCTAAAGCCAGTCGTGGTTCTTCGGCACATTGGGTAATCCGAATGGCAGCTTGATGAAAGACGATATCCACACCTTGCATGATATCAGCTAGGAGTTGGCGATCGCGAATATCTCCTTCTACAACTACTAACGGTCCATGTGTCTGCGCCCAAGTTAGGTTATCACGACATCCGCGTGTAAAATTATCTAAAACAATAATTTCTGATGCTCCTTCCTTTACCAGTAAATCGGCAATATGAGAACCAACTAAACCTGCACCACCTGTAATTAAAATTCTTTTATTTTGCATATTCTCTACTACTGTTTGATATCATGCCCGGGTAATGACTTACGATTAAGCGCCAGTTTGCAACCACCAATGAAAACCCGTCAAACCACGAATTAAATCATGCTGTTGGAGTAAAGATTGACACCGATGAAATAAGACATCCTCTAAATCATCGAGTGTCTCAAAAGATTGATTAGCAATTGGTTCGTCCACCAAAGTGTTCAAAAGGGTCGCTTTTTGTATGAGACGGACGGGGTACTCTGAGCCTGAAAGTCATCTGCCGCAATATTTCCCATCCCCTCTGTCTGCTTATCTTTGTTCCTGTGACTTCACTCAACCAATCTGCTACCTTTCTCCCATTCCATAATCCTCCATCTGGTGCTTTTTCTTGTAACGCTTGCCATAAATGTGCCTGCTGGATATCATCTACTAGCGGCTGTGTACCTTGGTTTAACTGTCTACGATCGCCTAATCCTTCGATCCCTAACTCGTTGTATCTTTTTACCAATGCGTACATCCATGTTCTGCTGTAGCCAGTGATTTCCTCGATTTCTTCCGTTTTTTTGCCTTGCGCTACTAACCAAATAATCTGGTACTGACGGCTTTCTATCCCGTCTTTAGCTTGACGGTAACGTTTTTCTAACTCTTCAATACTCAGATGTGTGGCTACACTAATTCGTTTCGGCATTGGTCATCTTTGCACTCACCTCTTTTATCGTAAGCGATTAGCCGGACATGATATGATTGCTGTATTGATGGCGTAAATAGTCTGCCATTCCCAGTTCAAATTCTGGATCTGGTTTCAACTCTTGAGAACCATGTACAGCTTTAACTATCCTGTTCTGCATTAAGTCAGACATGGAATCCTCTCACAGATAGCATCACTCACAATTTCTATTTGCTCTGGAGATAGTTCTGCAAACATAGGCAGAGAAAGTACCTCCTGGGCTGCTTGTTCTGAATGGGGAAAATCACCAAGTTGATATCCTAAATCTGCGTAAGCTGGTTGTAAATGTACAGGAATCGGGTAGTGAATGCCTGTTTGAATTCCCTGTTCATGTAACTGCTGTTGTAGTGCGTCCCGTGACTGGGAGCGCACAGCATAAATATGGTAAGCATGATGGCTGTAGGGCATGACCTTCGGAGTAATCACGTCTGCTTTTGCTAGTAGTTGGTCATATTCTGCGGCGATCGCTCTCCGTGCCTGAGTCCATTTATCTAAATGACGTAATTTCACCCGCAAGATTGCTCCTTGCAAGCCATCCATGCGGTAGTTATAACCCTTGAGGACATGGTGATACTTACGTTTTTGTCCCCAATCCCGCAGCATCTCTATCTTGTGGGCGTATTCAGGATTATTGGTGACGATCATACCACCTTCACCATAGGCTCCCAAGTTCTTACCAGGATAAAAGCTGAAACAACCTAAGTCACCTATACTCCCAACTCTTTGCCCCTTGTACTCAGCCCGATGCGCTTGTGCGGCATCTTCAATGACAGTCAAACCGTAACGGCGAGCAATATCTAATATCGGGTCCATGTCTGCTGGCTGGCCATAAAGATGCACTGGCACAATTGCTTTAGTCCGTGGGGTGATGGCTGCTTCAATCTGCCTCACATCTATGGTGTAGGAAATCGGGTCTATATCAACAAAAACCGGGGTTGCACCAGTATAACAAATGGCTGCTACAGTGGCGACAAAGGTAAAAGGTGTGGTAATTACTTCATCACCAGGACTAATGCCAGCAGCTAATAATGCTAAATGCAGCGCACTTGTACCTGTATTCACCGCAATGCCATATTCAGCATCACAGTAGTGAGAAAACTCTGCTTCTAAAGCGACAACCTCACTTCCTAAAACAAATTGCGTACTGTCTAAAGCTTTGAAAACAGCGGCATCAATTTCGGTTTTGATGCTATTGTATTGAGCTTTTAAATCTACAAATGGAATCATGCTGCCACCTCTGCTAAGTCAAGTTCAATTAATCGACCCTGCTGTTTGATGGATTGGGTAGCAGCTTCCAAAATTCTCACTACTCTCAATCCCGCTTCTCCATCAGTAATGGGGCGATTGCCTGACTGAATACAATGAATGAAGTGTAATGCTTCTGTTTGTAATGCTTCTGTCATATCCAGTTTAGGAGACCACATATCACCTGTGCGATAGCCAACCAGCATTTGGTACACGTTTTCATGACTGCCATTCACAGTAATTCCTTTGTCGTATACCTTAATCTTTTCACTCGGCTCTAAATCGTCATAACAGATCATTTTTTGACTGCCACCAAGCAGTGTTCTTCGTACTTTTACTGGTGCGAGCCAATTTACATGAATGTGAGCTATCAAGTTATTCTCAAAAAATAATGTTAAGTAGGCAATGTTTTCTGGTTCACTAGGAACGTGGCTCATACCTGTGGCTGAAACGGCATGAGGTTTTGATGGCAACACATAATCCATAATCGAGAGGTCATGAACTGCCAAGTCCCAAATCACATTCACGTCGTGCTGAAATAATCCTAAGTTGACACGCACTGAATCATAGTAATAAACATCGCCTAAAACTTTTGTCGCTACCAGTTCTTGCATTTTCCGCACAGCACCTGTATAAACAAAGGTGTGGTCTACCATCAGCACTAAATTGCGTTTTTCAGCCTCATCAATTAGTCTCTTTGCTTGTTCAGAGGAAACAGTCATCGGTTTTTCTACCAATACGTGTTTCCCAGCTTGTAAAGCTGCTAAGGCTAAATCGTAATGAGTGGAAACTGGTGTAGCGATCGCGATCGCATCTATTCTGGGATCTGTAAGTAAGTCTTGGCTATTTGTTGTCAACTTGATAGCAGGATAGCGCGATCGCACTTTCGCCAGTCTATCTAGTTGAAAATCACTAACGGCTATAACTTCTGATCCTGGTATATCAGCAAAGCTGCGTACTAAGTTTGGACCCCAGTAACCATAACCAATGACACCTATTTTAACGGTATCAATTGTCTGACTTTGCTGGTCTATGAATATATTTGCATCAAAAGACTGCTCTAAATGAGCGCGAATATTTATCATTGGCTCAGAATATATAGGGGTTGCTGAGAAAGTCTTTTCTTGTAGGTAGGGAATAGGGAATAGGGAATAGTTTCAGCTATCTGTCATCGCCGAATTTTTTGATTTATTCAACCCAATAGGAACACAGCCGATCACACGAGCAGGTACTCCAGCCACAATTGTAAACTCAGGAACATTATGGGTAACAACTGCTCCAGCCCCAACTATAGCATTTTCGCCAATTGTTACCCCTGCCAGAATAGTTGCATTGCTGCCAATAGAAGCTCGAAGTTTTACATAAGTTTTATTTACCAACCAATCATCCTCAGTTTTCATACTACTATCTTCATTGGTAGCGCGAGGATAAAGATCATTGGTAAACATAACTCCATGACCAATAAATACTTCATCCTCAATGAACACGCCCTCGCAAATAAAAGTATGGGATGAAATTTTACATTTAGCTCCAACCATAACATTTTTCTGGATTTCTACAAAGCTGCCAATCTTAGTTTCATCTCCCACTGTACAGCCGTAAAGGTTAACAAGATGAGGATGAAAAATTTTCACCTTATCACCCAATTTCACATTATCATGTATAGCCATTTTTATTTACCTTAAATTACAAAGATTCATGATAAAATCTGACATTTTAGGTAACTTTACCCCAAATCTCCCAGCCTGAAAATAGACGGTGATTTTAACGAAGTGAGGAGACAGTTTTTGTAATTGTAATTTATCCCAAGATTCAAGAAATTTTGCCTTAGAGGGTGTTTGAAAAGTCATGATTGATATATCAAATATTTTACCTCTCCCTCACCCTCCCCTTGTCAAGCAGGGCTGTTTCATTCCCCAAAAGGTTCATAATGTCAAGATTCGATTTTGGCGATCGCTCTGATTTTCAGGGGGAAAATTTGTGATTTTTGAATCAATTATGTGAGGTTCACATCAATTTTGTTTCAAAAACTATCACTAAAAATATTGACAAATGTACCCTCCTAAAGGAATGAAACAGCCCTGCCCTGTGAGGGGATTAAGGGGGGGGTAAGAATGTGATAAAAATCACGAAATACCACTTTTAAAACATCTGCTTAAAAGGCGTTATCGTAGCGAGAGAAATTCCAGTTATATAACCGATTATTTCGAGATTTTTGTTAATATCTACCAGAAGATAGATAAAATTTATATTTCATTCAAGATACCGCTTTATTAGCAAATTTCTGCTCATATGATGTTGTATTTTCCTTTGGGAATGCAGCCTTAAAGCAAATTAAAAGGTAATTGCATTGAGGAGTCAATAGATAAATTACAGTTTCTTGTCGTTTTTACAAAATCTTCACATTTCATCCAGTTAATAACTAGGATTTATATAAATAATGTAAAAACGTGAAACTTGTAAAAAATAAAAGAAAAAATTATATTAATATTGCTTGAGTCAACAGATTTAGTTATAAGAAAGAAATCTGTTGTATATAGCCGTTCTCAAGAAGCGTGAGGTACAAAGTTTTTTAGTTTTAGGGAATAGGGAAATCTTAACAGGGAATAAATTGGGGTGTACCTCATTAGACTGGTAAACGCTATATAGCGATCCTAAATAAGATGTAAACACCTCTGTTTTCTCTGCCTCTGCGTCTGGATCGGTTTTTTGATTACGATAATTAATCTGAGATGACATCAGAAAATATACAAGGCTTAAGATGAACAAAAGATACTATTCTCAGCAAAATCAGTCTGAATTGAATGGCAATCAACATCAATATATGCCGTTTATTTATACAGTCCAACCTGAAGAAGATAATGAAGGTGGATTAAACTTGGGCGAATTATTATCAGTGATTCATCGCAGAATAATTGTAATTGGAGTTGGAACAACTACGGTTATTTTTGCGGCTTTAGCATGGGCTTTGATTAGTCCTTCAAATTATGTTGCTAAATTTGAAATTTTAACTGAGCCTGTAACCGCTGAAGACAAAGTAACTCCAAACGACAGAGCCAAAGTATATGAAACTTCTAACAAAATTGATGAAACAAAATTGAAAATTTTAGCAAGTCCTAAGCTAATGTCTCCAATTATCCAACAAGTTAAAAAGCATTATCCAGATAGTAAAGAACCTCAACTTAATATTAAACTCGTGCCAAATACTCAAATTTTAGAAGTCAGTTACCAAGATACTAATCCTGAAAAAGTTTTGTTTGTATTAAATAAAGTATCTGAAGCATACTTAAAGTACAGTTTAGAGGAACGTCAAACAGAGACTCAATTAGGAATTAAATTTGTTGAAGAGCAACTACCAGAACTACTACAGCAAGTAGAAAATCTTCAGTCACAACTACAAATATTCCGTCAACAATATGGCCTTATTAATGCTGAAATTCAAAGCCAGCAGCTTGCTGGGCAATATTACCAGATTGTGCAGAATCGGCTAGATACTGAAACACAATTAGCTAAAGCTCAAACATCCTACAATAGTTTACAAAAACAATTGAGGCTGGAAACTGATGAAGCTGAGGCTATTTCGTCTCTGAGTGAGTCTCCTGGATACCAGAAGTTATTGAATCAACTCCAAGATGTAGAAGTTCAAATCGCTGGCAAATCAGTGGATTACACGGAAAATAATCCGAGTCTTCAAAAACTGCTCATTCAACGACAAAATTTGCTGGATATAGTTACTAAAGAAAAACAACGTATTTTGGGAAGCCCATGGTCAAACACAACTATGAATTCCCTGGATTCATCTGCCCCAAATTCAGCTCGCCTTCGAGCAATCCAAAAATTTCTTGATGTAGATAAGGAAATTCAGGTATTAAAAACTCAAATCCAATCTCTTCGTCAATCTGAAAGTGCCTTGAAGCAGCAGGTTAAACAGTTTCCCGCTCTCATACGTCGAAAAGATGACTTAGAACGAAAATTAAAAATTGCTGTTGATAACCTAAATCACTTTTTAGCTGAACGTGAAAAACTACGAATAGATTCAGCCCAAAAGCAAGCTCCTTGGCAGGTACTTACTCCGCCAACTCAGCCTGAAAATTTAGCACCCAGTCCTACAGTTAACTTAATTTTAGGAACAGCTTTGGGCTTATTATTAAGCACTGGATTTGCTTTGCTGATAGACAAGTTCAATAACGTCTTTTATAACCTTGAGGAAGTAAAAGAGAAAACTAAAATGCCAATATTAGGGGTTATTCCTCATATTAGGTTGGGCAAGGATGGTAAGCTTCGTAAAAAACAAGATATCTCAAATCTTTGTGAATCTTTTCGCTCTATTTACACAAATATTTTTCTTCTCAATAATGAGAATTCTATCCGCTCTCTAGCAATCATTTCAGCTGCTCCTGGAGATGGCAAATCTATAATTGCTCTTTACTTAGCTCAGACAGCAGCAGCAATGGGTAAACGTGTGCTATTAGTAGATGCAAATCTACGTAAGCCTACAATCCATACAATGTTGGGTTTACCCAATACAAAAGGGTTAAGTAATCTTATTTCTGAAGAACTAAATTTTGAGAATGTTATCCACAGACTCAATAACTACATCCGAGACCAAAAATATGGTTCGCAAACAGCGATTTTCAAGGATGTAGGAGAATTATCTTTAGAACATAACTTGTTTGTCTTAACTACTGGTCAAATTTCTTTAAATCCGACAATTCTGCTCTCATCTCCTCAAATGCCAGCATTAGCAGAAGAATTTAAGCGAAAATTTGACCTAATTATATACGACACATCAAATGTATTAGATTTTGCAGACACTAGTCTTTTAAATAGGCATACAGATGCAAGTGTTTTGGCTATGGGAATAGGTAAAACCAACCGTTATTTTGTGACAAAAGTATTGGAGCAATTCAATTTTTCTTCTAGTCCTATTTTGGGTGTAATTGCTGTTGATATACAAGGGAATGCTATAAAATAATGAAAATAATATTGTATCCAGCTAAACACTATGATTCAGGTAGTAAGCAGGGGGTAGGGGGAAAAAGAGTTTGATGTCATAATGGCTTGACAACAACCTTAAAAATGTATTTCTATATAGAGACTACTTCGCAGTATTTAAGCCAGTGTTTCATGATTTTTTTGCCTGGAAACAGCATCAATATAACTGACTAAAGAAGTGACTGATTTATCAAAAATTCTGAATCCTGAATCCTGAATTATTACACAGCTAATGTTGTAAATCTTCTCCATTTTATCTTGGCATAGTCTTTGGCATGGTCTCCTTTTTTCATTGCTGGCTGACTGAAAATTTTGTGTAACATAACAAACAATATAAAGAAGAGATGCTAACCGGAAACAACCAAATTCAGGTTCAATCCTTAAGTCCGTCTCTAGAATTTGAAGCTTCAAAAATCCCTACAAAAATCAATGTAATTGGCTCTCCTGTTACTGCTTTACCCTTTGAAGTTCAAATAAACATGATCTTAGAATGGGCTATGAGCAAAGTCAGCAAAGTTGTTTGCGTGGCTAATACTCATATGCTTGTGGAAGCTTATTGGCATCCAGACTTTTCCTCTGTGTTAAAGAATGCGGATATTGTTACTCCCGACGGTATGCCACTGGTTTGGATGTTGAAAGTAATGGGAGCAGGCGCTCAAAACCGCGTTGCTGGTATGGATATTCTTTTATCTTTGTGTAGATTAGCTCCACTAAGAGATATTCATCTTTTTTTCTTGGGTTCTGAGATGCAAATTCTAGAGAAGATGAGAAAGAAGTTGGAGCGTGTTTTTCCCAATGTGAAAATTGCTGGAATGGAGCCTTTACCATTCCGTCCACTTACATTTACAGAGAATGAAGCTATTTTTAAAAAAATTCACGATAGTGGAGCCGGAATAGTTTTAGTTGCTTTAGGATGTCCAAAACAAGAGTATTGGATGAACCAAAACAAAGACAAAATTCAGGCTGTGATGATTGGTTTGGGAGGAACATTTCCTGTCTTTGCAGAAAGCCACAAAAGAGCGCCCTATTGGATTCGTCATTTAGGGGGTGAGTGGTTCTATCGTCTGATTCAAGAACCATTGAGACTATTTCGTCGATATAGTACAACTATCCCAATTTTTATTTGGTTAGCTTTCAAGCAACTGCTAAATTTGGCTCTAGTGAAAGTTAGACTTCCCAGTTCAACTTAATTTTATGACTAAAACTATTTAATGCTGAGGATGCCTTTGCTCTTTTAGAAGAAGAATGTACTACATCTGGAAAACACGCTACAGATTTCACATTGTCACTACACCTAATGCAAAATTTCGGGTGAAAATGGTAACTAGCATTGTTGTTAACATAACTGCGGTTTCAGTGCGGGGAATGCGGGAAAGATTCTTGATGGATGACCAGCGAAATGTCCCAATTGATACCATGATCATGACAGCAACTAAGGCTGCCATTGGCATTTGTTTAACCCAATCTTGTAAAAATAAAATTGGTTTTTATCGCTGGGGGTGTCTGTGAGTTCATCTACTAATGAAGCGGTTAAAAATGAAGCTAATAAACCAACGATCGCTAAAGTTAGGGAATAGGGCAAATTGACACTCTGTGTCCTAAAGGAGCGCAGATTCTTAGTTCAACGAGTCCACTTAGTTTAGATCCCTTGCGGTGTCTAACAAGCGAGGTGGTTCTCTCCACGCCAGTTGCTTCAAGTCGGGAAACCCAGGCGATCACTTCGGGAATCAAAGCTAGTCCCACCACAGCACCCCAGCAATTCTCATTTTGAAAAAAATAAGATAAAATTCTCTTGATTTAAGTAGGGGTTGCTGAGAAAGTCTTTCCGTGAAGACAGGGAACTCTTAACAGGGAACAGGGAACAGTTTCAGTTATCTGTCATCCCCAAATTTTTGGGTTTGCGATCCCCAAAATGCACGGTTTTTCAGGTATACCCTTCAAAACCCTTGCACTTTTTTCCTCTTTATCAACCTGTAACCCTTGATATATCTGGGTTTTACATTTATTCAGCAAGCCCTAAGTAGAGAACTTGTATCAAATTATCATCCGACCCTGGAGATAGATAGGGTTGTAAAAATCTTTAAAAATCTAGACATGAAAAATTAATTTCAACTCATCAATCTAGCTGAAATCAGACATTTTAAATTTAAATTCCTATTATATCTACCCAAACATCGGAACTATAGATTACAACTGTGTATATAAATCATAAACACAGGATTTTACTATAGGACTCCTATTTGATTATTGAACAAAACCCAGTACATACCAAAACTCTTCTTACCTGTTCCCTGCCTCTACGGGAAATTAATAAATCAAACCAATACCTTAGCCAATTTACGAGGGTGAGATGATGATGCTTTAACCATTAACTCCCATTTATCTGAGACTTGGCAAAAACAATCACTACTAAAAATTCCTTTAAGGTTTACCACAAGGGTTTTTTAATGTATTGACCGTAGGATAAGGGTTTGGTGATTCTAAACTACCTTTTAATCAAAACGCTCATGTATGCTTATTTTTGCCAGTTTTGCCGGAAATTATCAAGGCTCTTTTTTTGGCTAAGGTATTGTCAAAAGGATCACTATATTTATTATGGATACACTGATTAACGTCTGTTTTGCACAAAAACTATTGCCAAAAAAACTAAGTCTTCATCACCCCCCTTTACTCATTTATTAATGCTGGGGATATTCCTATGATTGAAATCCTCGCTACACTCTCTGCTGGAGCAGCAGCAGGACTGAGATTAGCTATACCTTTGTTAATTATTGGCTTGTTACAAGGTAGTAACCTTTGGTCTCAGATACCAGTTTTATCCCGTATTTCACCTTATATTTTAATTTTTGTACTAACCAGTTGGTCACTATTTGAAATATTTGCTTCCAAACAGCTACGAGGACAGAGAATATTACAACTGGTGGAGTTATTTTTGTCCCCCATAGTAGGAGCAATTATGGGGTTAGCAGTAGCTTCAGCTACAGAATTACCAAGTTGGTTAATTGCCTTGGTAGGTGGTTTGTTGGCTTTGGTACTCCAGTTAGTACAATTAGGTTGGTTTTATCGTTTGCGCGGTTTACCATTGTGGGCAGTTTTTTTGCAAGATAGCTTGTGTATTGTACTGGTAATTTTTGCCGTGGATGCTCCCCAACAAGGAGGATTAATAGCTTTAATTCTGCTCTGGTTTGCAGTTCGTAGTGCTGCACAGTGGTATCACTGGTATTGGGAAAATCGTAAGAATAGGGAATAGGGACTGGTGACTGGGTATACAATTTTGGATTTTGGATTTTGGATTTTGGATTGTTTCTGTCAACTCCAATCTAAAATCTAAAATCTAAAATCTAAAATTCTCCTGCCTCCTGCCTCCTGCCTCCTATCACCTACTGTAAAAGCCCTATAGCATGGAGTAAACCTCGACCGGTGATAATTTCGATGATCAAGGCAATGAAACCAAGCATGGCAATTCTACCATTCCAGACTTCGGCGCTAGTTGTCATTCCCCATTCCCAACGTTCTTGAGGATACATTTTCACCTTTTTCTTCATCTGGGTAACTTGGGAAAGTTTGAGATCCGGTTTTTCTAAAGACTCAATAACCAAGTCTGCCAATGCTTTAATAAATACCGGATGAGTGTTGGGAGCAGCAGCACGTCGGAAGTTTTCAATTCCTGCTTCTTCGGCTATTTCCCGATATTCAATATCAATTTCTTGCAAAGTTTCAATGTGTTCAGAAACAAAACTAATGGGTACTACTACCAAATCTTTAACGCCTTTTTCACCCAGTTCTTTTAAGGCATCCTCAGTATAAGGTTGTAGCCATTCCACTGGACCAACACGACTTTGATAAGCTAAAGTGTGGGCATTGGGGCGATGAAGGGTTTGCATAATTAATTGAGTACATTCCTCAATTTCCTGCTGATAAGGATCGCCGGCTTCTATAACATAGCTTTTTGGTACACCGTGGGCGCTAAAAAAGATGTGTGCCTGATCAGGGTTGGGAAATTGATTGAGTTGCTCAATGATCAGTTCCGCCATTGCTTGCAAGTAACCTGGTTGTTTGTACCAGGAAGGAATCACAGTGTATTCCAACGGTTGAAGTTTTGGGTTTTCTTGCCAAAGTTTTTCTAATAACCGGAAACTAGAACCACTGGTACTAATGGAAAATTGGGGATAAAGTGGCAAAATTACCAACTTTTCAATGTTATCCTGTGCCAGTTGGGCGATCGCTTCTTCTGTGTAGGGATGCCAATAACGCATTCCCACATAGATATTTGTTTCTTTACCCATAGCATCCAATTGGGTTTTTAACGCTTCCCCCTGTTCTTCTGTGATGCGCCGCAATGGTGAACCGCCACCAATTTGCTTATAATTCTCTTGTGATGTTTTTTCTCGCCGTGTGGCAATAAACCAAGCTAATGGTTTTTGCATCCATCGAAATGGTAGGCGAATAATTTCGGGATCTGAAAACAGGTTATATAAGAATGGACCCACATCTTCTAATTTATCAGGTCCACCTAGATTGAGTAATAATACGCCTACACGACCCATAGCAGTTACTTTCCCCCAATCTTTACAATTTTTTTACTAATGTTAACAATATATCTTTATTCAATATAAAGCTTAACGTTGAGGAAATATGCAATGGCAACAATTTTTCGAGACTTGAGTTACCGCTATCAATGGTTATATGATGCCATATCCCGGTTAGCAGCCCTGAGTGTGGGCGGTGAAGGGCGTTTCCGTCAACTCGCTTTACAAGGTTTAAACCTCAACTCAGATTCTCAAATTCTAGATTTATGCTGTGGTAGTGGTCAAACTACGGCTTTTTTGGTGAAATTATCACAAAATGTTACAGGATTGGATGCTTCGCCTTTGTCTTTACAACGGGCAAAGAAGAATGTGCCGAATGCTACTTATGTAGAAGCATTTGCGGAAAATATGCCTTTTACAGATCATGAGTTTGATGTGGTGCATACTAGCGCGGCTTTACATGAAATGCAACCTGAACAATTAAGAAAAATCATTCAAGAAGTTTATCGAGTATTAAAACCAGGGGGAATTTTTACTTTGGTAGATTTTCATGCTCCCACAAATCCTATATTTTGGCCTGGTTTATCGGTGTTTTTTTGGTTGTTTGAAACGGAAACAGCTTGGCAGTTATTAAAAACTGATTTACCTGGTTTATTAAGAGAATCTGGTTTTGATGTTGGTGAACCAATTTTATATGCTGGTGGTAGTTTACAGGTAATTGTCAGTAGCAAGGCTTGAAAAAATAGGGAATAGGGAATAGGGAACAGGGAACAGGGAATAGGATTTTTGTAGGTTGGGTTGAACAAAGTGAAACCCAACAAACCCTTGTAAACGTTGGGTTTCGTTCCTCAACCCAACCTACGTGATTTCGTTGTTATTAGTTTGACGAAAAGTATTGAAATCTGTTCTTCCTGACTCCTGACTCCTGACTCCTGACTCCTGACTCCTTGATCTCCTGCCTCCTTAACTTAATTGTGCCACAAGTTGATTTTCTACCAGGGTATTATTTGTTAATATGTCCTCAACGGTAATTCTTAAAAAACGTTGTTCATCAACTTGAAACATAACTTTAATGCGATCGCTCCCTGGAAAACCAGGGGGTGTCAGTCGAGCAATTTTTCTGGCTTCTTCTGTATCATTCAGCGGTTTAACTGTAGTTGTCACAGACTCAAGTTTGCGAGTTACTAAGCGATCGCCATCAAAATAAACTTCTGTACCTCCGGTTTCTACTCCTAATTCTCCTAAAATTAACTCAATACTCGGCTGATTTTCTCTAGAAGCACCTAACACTAATTCTACTGGTTGACTCATGGGATAAGCTTGGCCTGCTTTAATTATTGGTTGCCAACTATGACGCTGGTTACGTCTATCCCAGTACCGCACTCCATAGCTATGATACAGAAAATCTTTAATTTCTAACCCTTGGGTAATTTGTAATGCACCTTGAGCGATCGCTTCAAAAGGTTTTTGATAACGGATTTTTTCTGGTTCAAAATATTGCTTTACCCATGTATTTACTACAGGTAATTGTACAGTTCCACCCACTAACAAAACTGCATGAATATCATCTAGTTCTATACTTTGACGACGGGCTTGTTGTAACAAGGTCATCATGGTATCATGTAACTTATCAAAAAATCCATTATCTTTGAGAATATTCTCTAAAGTTTGCCGATCAAGATCCAATTCATAACTTTCAAAAGTTTCATCATTAAAATAAACTTCACTGGCTTTATTTTGGGTAGATAATTGAATTTTTACTCGTTCTGCTAACCGAGTAATTATAGAATTTACAGGTAATCCTTGAGTTTTAGCAAAATAATCAACTATCCAATTATCAATATCTGTACCACCTAAATTTTGCCCCGCTTTTGCTAATACACGGGCTGTTTTTACCTTTTGTTTGGAATCTTCCGCTAAAGATTTATTACCCCACTTTAATAAAAATCCTACTGGTTTAGTATTAGTTTGTGCCTGTTGATCTAAACGTACCAAGGATAAATCTAATGTTCCACCACCAAAATCAATTACTAACAAATTTTTTTGTGCTGTTAAACCATAACCTAAAGCTGCGGCAGTGGGTTCATCTAACATCCTGATTTGTTCTACTGGAAGTGTTTGACAAACTTGGCCTAACCAGTAACGATAAGCTTCAAAACTGTCTACAGGTACGGTTAACACCAAAGAATCTAAACCACCTTCTATTAGTGTTAATTCTTCGATTACCTTAGTTAAAAACCATTTACCTATTTTTTCAAAGGTGACGATTTCTCCATCTAGTTCTGGTAAAAAACCCTGAATATCTGCGCCAATACCGCGTTTAAAACTACGGAAAAATCGGTTATCACCTTTGAGATCCAAACCGCGATCGCGCACTTGCTGGCCTACTAAAACTTTACTTTCACTCGCTGCTTCTACATATACTAAACTGGGAATCAGTGGGGGATTGAGACTTTGTTGCAGGGATAAACCCGGTAAAGTCAAAGTTTCCGGTTGCTGGGTTACAGGATTCCAGCGAGTAATAACTGTATTGCTAGTACCAAAATCAATTGCGATCGCCATTTCTCAATTTATTATTAATCAAGTAATTAAGTAAAGTTAATATAACGTTAATTCTTCTGCATTAACCACCAATCCCGCAAATGAGCGATCGCTTTTTCTTTGTGTTTGGCTTCTACTTCTATCCAAGGTACTTGGTGGTAAGCTTGAGGCATGGCTGTAATTAAATCACTGTGTTTTCTATCATTAAAACCTGTTTCCCCATTAGAAATATGTACTAACTGCCAATCTGGATTTTCCCAAGTTTCTCGCGCTGCCAAAACCACAGACTCTACACTAGGATGATCATAAGAATCTAACTTTTCATAGCAAATGTGATGATGTGCATCAAAAACCATCGGTATACCTGCCTGTTGACATACCTCTAAAATTTCCTGAGCATTATAAGCATATTCATCATTTTCTAAAGTTAAGCGGTTTTTAATCCCTGGTGGTAGTTGAGAAATTACTTTTACCAACTTTTCTGAACGTTGAGATTTACCACCATGAATATTCATTAACGCCCAAGGTGACTGAGGTAAACCAAGTAAATCTAAAGTGTAGGCGTGGTTTGTTAAAATTTTGATACTATTTTCTATGACTTCATCAGAATCAGAACTCAAGACTACAAATTGATCTGGATGTAACACCATTCTGATGTTTAATTTTTCTGCCTTCTCCCCAATTTTTGCTAAATCTTCTCTCATTTCTTCTAATATATTTCCACCAATTTTATCTTCCATATCACTCATCGGAAATAAAGCCGAAGTCATGCGATAAAGGCGAATATTTTGCTTTTCGCAGAAAGTTAACGCCTCATCCAAGCAGCGCAAATTATTTTGATAAAGTTCTTTTAGGGTATCTTCTCTTTGTTGAGAAGAAAGTTTTAAATAACGGGTCCGGGTAATAGTCCGAAAACGCACTTGTTTATCAATAGTGATACAAACCAGACCTAAATGTGGCTCAGTTTGGTTTTGCTGTTGTGGATTTATTTTTTTTAATGTTATCTCTTTTTGTTGTAATTTCATATTTTTTTGGTAATTGGTAATTGGTAATTGGTAAATGCTATATATGCAAATCTAAGTTTAACAGATTCCATATCAGAATTTCAAGAAAATGTGAAGAAACTTTTAGATTTGACAAAAATCGAAGAGTGGGATGGACGAACTGTAAAAGAAAGAGAAGAAAAAATAAGAGAAGCGGCATTAGTGTTAGCGGGTCAATGTATTGCAATTTCACTGCAAATTTTAGCCACACTTGGGTTTCTGCTGCTTCCGATTCACAATCATTTAATTTAGCTATAAATGATGCTTGATACCTTCTTTTTCTCCATGCCTCTGCAAAATTCGCACATACTGAACGAGAAGAACGGCGTATTTGATCCGTGAGAGAATATCTTTCTTCCACAGGAAACTGTTTTCATAATTCAAAAATTGTCATTGCTGCATTAAACGCTTTTTGATATATCACTAAATCTTCATGGGTTTTAATTTTTCTTGGTTCTTCTTCCTTGTCCACTTTCCTTCCTTATCTACCTTGTCTTTCTCCATTTATGTAAAAAACCTACCCCTGTAAGCTATCCATTACCGGGATCTTTCTTAACATTCGTGAGAGCGATCGCTTGCAGACCCCCAACCCTTAATCCTCCGTTGCTGATTTTCCCCAACATGGTGCTAGTGGTACAGCATTAATTCAAACTGCTGATACTGCTCTTTATCGTGCTAAAGCTGCTGGTAGTAATCGAGTTGTAGTTGCACCTTAGAAATTATGAATGTGAAGGAGCTACTTCTAATTTCCTGCTATATAAAACCTAGACAAAGCTAGACTTTACTTTCTACTTCAACGGGAGCATGGGAGCGGTTATCCCTCTGTAGACCTTCACGCTGTAGCCCAACGCGATTGTGTTCCAATTAAGTTTCTGAAAAAGACTACCACCATCATTGCTTGGTTTTCGCGTCGGCAATAGTCTCAATTCAATACTTGATATCACCGTATTATATATCAAGTAGTTGATTTTTTCCGGAAAATATATTGATTTTTGTCAATATAAGTATAGTTTTGTCTATGAAATTGTCAGCTTAGGACAAGCTCCTCCTGACTCCTCACCCACACAGAAAGACTTTGTCAACTCTAGATAATTAACTGATATGATTTAGCCTTGAATCTCCCAGTCAAAAAAGCATTTATTGTCATTTACTGATAATTAATTATGGTTGTTGTAGCAATTCTCGCCGCTGGAAAAGGCACAAGAATGAAATCACATCTACCTAAAGTTTTACATTCTTTGGGTGGAAAATCCCTAGTCGAGAGAGTTATTGACAGTGTAGAACCCCTTGCACCTCAACAAAGGTTAGTAATTGTTGGGTATCAATCTAAAGAAGTAAAAACTGCTTTAGGTGGAAATTATGAATTGCAATTTGTGGAACAAACTGTACAATTAGGCACAGGTCACGCTATTCAACAATTACTTCCTCATTTAGAAGGTTACACTGGGGATTTGTTAATTTTAAATGGTGATGTGCCTTTGTTGAGAACTGAAACTTTGAAAAACTTATTACAAATTCATCAAGAAAATCAAAATTCCTGTACTATTCTCACAGCACATTTATCAAATCCCCAAGGTTACGGAAGAGTTTTTTGTGATGAAAACAGCATTGTGCAGAAAATGGTTGAGGATAAAGATTGCACTCCTGAACAAAGAAAAAATCACCGTGTTAATGCTGGTATTTACTGTTTCCGCTGGACTGATTTAGCAAACTTTTTACCACATTTACAAAATAATAATGCCCAAAAAGAATATTATCTCACTGATGCTGTTACCCAAGTAGGAAAAGTAATGGCTGTAGATGTGGAAGATGAGCAAGAAATTCTAGGAATTAATGATAGATTGCAATTAGCCACAGCTTACGATATTTTGCAAATACGCATCAAGGAAAAATGGCTTTTGGCAGGGGTGACAATTATTGATCCTGCTAGTGTGACAATTGATGAAACTGTAGAATTACAACCAGATGTAATTATTGAACCGCAAACTCATTTACGGGGTAAAACATTGATTAAATCTGGTAGTCGCATAGGACCTGGAAGTTTAATTGAAAATAGCCAAATAGGTGAAAATGTGACTGTTCAATATTCTGTAGTCAAAGATAGTTTTGTGGAAGCAGGAACTCGTATTGGTCCTTATGCTCATTTGCGTGGCCATGCGGAAGTGGGTGAAAATTGCAGAATTGGTAATTTTGTCGAGTTGAAAAATACTCAATTAGGGAATGGTTCTAATGTTGCACACCTTTCTTATTTGGGTGATACAACTGCGGGAACTCAGGTAAATATTGGTGCGGGAACAATTACCGCTAATTATGATGGAGTGAAAAAACATAGAACCAGAATAGGCGATCGCACCAAAACCGGTTCTAATAGTGTTTTAGTCGCACCTATTACCATCGGTAATGATGTTTATATTGCCGCAGGTTCAACGGTGACAGAAGATGTGGAAAATGAAGCTTTAGTCATTGCCCGGAGTCGTCAGGTAGTTAAACCAGGTTGGAAGATCAAAGCTGAAAGTTGAGGAAATTTCAATAATTGACAATTGACAATTGACAATTGACAATTAACAATGAACAATTACCTCTCCCTTGAAGGGAGAGGATTGGAAAAGCGGATTTTTGATTTTTCCCCTGGAAAGGGGAGGTTTTAAACCTTGAATGAAACAATTGTCAATTTTCAATTGTCAATTATCAATTACTTTGATTCTTCTATTTGACCAACTCTGCGAATGTTAAGAATATCACTCATTTTTCTAATCTGCACAAACAGATGTTCTAATTGATGGCGATCGCGGATATCAATTCCCAAATCCATCAACGCAGGTTGTCCCAAAGCTGTTTTCACGTTAGCATGACGCACATTGATACCTTGATCACTCAACCGCGATAAAATATCTTTTAAGATTCCCACTCGATCCAAAGTTTCAATTTGAATCTCTATGGGGTAAGTGTGAGGACGGCCATGATGTTCTGTAGCAGTATTCCATCTTACGGGTACTAGGCGCTCACATTCCACATTGTCAATATTATGACATCCTTGGCGATGAATGGATATACCTCGTCCCCGCGTTACCACCCCAATAATCGCTTCACCAGGAATCGGCGTACAGCATCCAGCTATATGATAAACCAATCCTTCCACGCCAATAATCGGTGAATCACTAGCACGGGATGTAGTGGGTGAAGTTTCCCGTGTAGTTTTTGATGTTGATTCTTTGGGAATAAATGGAATCACATCAGCTACAGGTTGTTGTGCTTTTACCACTTCTCGCCAGCGGTTTAACACTAAGTTTAAGGTAATTTCCCCGTAACCTAAACCTGCCAGTAAATCTTCCACACTGTGATAATTGCACTTTTCTGCCACAGTTTGCATTGCGTCTGATTTCAACAAGTGATCAAAACCTGTTTTACCAAGTTCCTTCTCTAATAAATCCCTTCCCCGCGCTAGATTTTCTTCCCTGCGCGATCGCTTGTACCATTGTTTAATCCGATATTTCGCCGCCGAAGTCCTGACAAAATTCAACCAATCCAAACTCGGATGGCTATTTTTTTGCGTAATAATATCAACAATATCCCCATTTTGTAATCGGGTGGATAACGGCACAATGCGCCCATTTACCCGCGCCCCTGCACAATGGTTTCCGACCTCTGTATGAATTCGATAAGCAAAATCTATACTCGTAGATCCGGGACTTAGAGGTACAACATCCCCCTTTGGGGTGAATACATAAACATCATCTTCAAATAAATTATCTTTGATACTATCTAAATATTCTTGCGCGTCTTTTAAATCACTCTGCCATTCCAATAGTTGCCGCAACCAAGTAAATTTTTCATCTGCTCCTGTTACCTGACTGGTAGAACCGCCTGTTTCTTTATACTTCCAATGAGCAGCAATACCATACTCTGCAACATGGTGCATCTCCATTGTGCGAATTTGCACTTCCAACGGGCGACCGGTCAAACCTATCACCCCTGTATGCAAGGATTGGTAACGGTTAGGTTTGGGTAAACCAATGTAATCTTTAAATCTGCCGGGAATAGGACGAAAAGCATCATGAACCACCGCCAAAGCACGATAACATTCTTCATTTGTTTGGACAATGATTCTCAGTGCAGCCAAATCATAAATTTCATGAAATTCTTTTTGCTGTCGCTGCATTTTTTGATAAATGCTATACAGATGTTTGGGGCGACCGCTAACCTCCAAACATTTAATACCCGCTTGTTGCATTCTCTCCCGCAACACTTCCTTAGCTTTAGTCAATTTTTCTTCCCGTGCTGTCCGTTTTTCCGCAACGTGCTGTTGAATTTCTCGGTAAGCATCAGGTTCTAAATATTTAAAGGCTAAATCCTCTAATTCCCATTTAATATGCCAAATACCCAAACGATTGGCTAAAGGTGCAAATATATCTCGTGTTTCCTGGGCGCTGCGACGACGGCTGGCTTCTGACATATATTGTAAGGTTCGCATATTATGCAAACGATCCGCCAATTTCACCACAATTACCCGAATATCCTGCGCCATTGCCAAAAACATTCGCCGGAAATTTTCCGCTTGACTTTCGGTTTTACTGGTGAAATTGATTTTAGAAAGCTTGGTGACACCTTCTACTAACTGGCGCACTTCTGCCCCAAAATTGTCTTCTATTTGTTCAATTGTAACTTCTGTATCTTCAACTACATCATGAAGAAATCCAGCTGCTATCATAGCAGCACTACCACCTAAATCGCGTAGTAAATCAGCTACGGCTACAGGATGGGCAATATACGCTTCTCCAGATTTACGATACTGTCCTTGATGCAGTTGATAGGCAAATTTAAAGGCATTACAAATCAAAGTGGCATCATTGTGCGTTCGGTCATCTTCTCCCGTGTTGCTTTTCGCTAATGTTTCTCGTAAACATTTTTTAAGCCATTCCGGGAGACTAACATCAACGGAGGAATCAACAAGTAAGCTGCTCATACAAGAGAAATGATAAGTTTTTCGTGGATCGGTGAGATATAGATGAAAATGACAGCATCTTCTATTGACGATGCTGCCCTACAGACGGGTGGGAAAAATTTTGTCAGAATGATTTTCTGATTACCTGATGATCTCATGACTGATCAGCCTGACTAGCCATAAGGATCAACCAAGTCTCACAGATGGTTTTAAGGCTATTCTTAGGAATGAGTTGGGAAAAAGGTTTATTCTAGAAATAAATTTTCTTGTAGTTTATACTATCTCAACTAGCACCAAATGTCTTTAAATCTGCAAAAATATCAGGAATTGACAACATTACTGGAGGAATTACGCTCCAATGTTAACAAAACTCAATTAGATATTCCTACCTTGCGATCGCATCTAGCCGATTTACAGCATTTTTTTTTACAAGAAATCGCACCATTTACTGATTTGAACTACCGCCAGCAGTCTTATCAAACGGAAATTAGCAAGCAACTTCGTTTATTAGAAGTAGATGTAATTTTTTTACAAGGCGCAAGACAGTCTACTACAATACAGGCACGATTAAAAACAATTACAGAGCGCATTAATATTTTAATTCGATACTGTGAGGCTATTTTACACCCAGATGAGAAGGGAGAATATTAACTAATATGAATCTCCTATCAAGGCAATAGTTTTCATGGTAGGTTGGTTGCAACTACATGACAACCACACTCATTTTGGTATAAAATATTCTATATGTTTACTAAAATACGTAACATTTTAGCTCAATTTTTCAACAACTCCAGAACAATCAACAACGAACCACTAAATAAAGTGAGTTTGATTGTAATCATTATAGTAGATATTTTCATTTTAATCAATGTTTTTACAGGTTTAGAGGATATTAGCAGATGGCATCTTAGCCCCTATCAAGCTTATCCATGTTATTCAGAATGGGAGAATTATCAAAAGCAAAGTGATAAAAATAAAGATTATGACATGATCATAAGCTCAGTACCATTGAACAATAATCAACCTAAGTTTCAAGCAGAATATCAACAGCAAGAAATTGGACATTTAGGGAAAGTTTCAGAAATATGTATAAATTATGGTGAGTTAAAAGATAACTTGAATAATGACCTAAATCAAAAAAATATTACAACCATAAATCAGAGACAAGATAAAATCAATCAATTAGAAACAGAGAATACAAATATTCGCAATCAATATGATTCAACGCTGTTGGAAAAAATTGCTGGACAGTCATCCGGAAATTCCATCAATCAAGTCAGGGCTGAAAAAGCTAAACAAGAATTAGATAAAAATCAACAACAAATTGCACAAATTAAACAAGAAATTAATAATCTTAAAAACCAACTTCTTACTAAACCAGAAAGTCTTACTTTCCTATCTTTGATCAAAGATGAGAATAAATTTGCCGCAGTTAAACAAGATTATGAAAGAGCCTCCTTTTGGTATCCTAGCATTCAGTTTACATTGCAATCTATCTTTCTACTACCTTTAATTATTATTGCTTTATTAGTCCATAGAATAAGTCAAAGTCGAGGATATGGACTTATTGCATTAATTAGCTGGCACTTATTGGTAATATTTTTGATTCCTCTGGTTCTCAAAATCTTACAATTTCTGCAAATTGGTGTAATCTTTCAATTTTTATTGAAGGTTGTTAGTAACCTATTAGGTGGGTTGTTATTCTTAATTAGTTATGTTTATATCTTGCTAATTCCTCTCATAGGTTTTGGAATTATCAAGTTCTTTCAAGGAGTAGTATTTAATAGCAAAGTTCAAGCTGCTAAAAGAGTTCAAAAATCACAATGTATCAATTGTGGAAAAACTCTTAAATCTAATAATGCTTATTGTCCTCATTGCGGTTATTATCAATATATAGAGTGTCACAATTGCCATAATTTAACTTACAAAAAGTTACCTTATTGTTATCATTGTGGAACTGAGCAAAATTCTAAGCTGTCAAGCAGCTAAATTGTATAATTTTCAGATAGTGAAGTCTTGTGGTGCGGGCATCTTGCCCGCTAGACTTATACAAATTAAATGCACAACAGCTTAGTCAGATAAAAGACGGTGGATCAGTAGACAATAAATAGACGATAATTAACTATAATTAACTATAATTAACTATGAGTGAAACCTTATTTAAGATTGAAAATCTCCGCGTAGCTTATCCCCAACGTGACGAAGAAGCAGTAATTTGGGCGGTTAATGATGTATCTTTTACACTTCAACCAGGTGAAAAAATAGGCTTGGTGGGTGAGTCTGGGTGCGGTAAATCTACTATTGGCAGGGCAATTATGCGTTTGTTACCTGCCTCTAGTCAAGTTGAAGGTAAGGTAATTTTTCGGGGAAATTCAGTATTAGATTTAACGCCTCTGCAAATGCGAAAGTTTCGCGGTGAAGCGGTAGCTTTGGTGTTTCAAGACCCCATGACAAGATTAGATCCTTTAATGACTATTGGTAATCATTGTTTAGAGACCTTAGCAGCGCATTCACCAGAATTAACTAAACAACAAGCGAAAGAAAAAGCTTTAGCAACTTTAGAAAAGGTGAAAATTCCTGCAAGTCGTTGGAGTCAGTACCCCCATGAATTTAGCGGTGGGATGCGTCAAAGAGTTGCTATTGCGTTAGCTTTACTGTTGAATCCTAAATTAATTGTCGCTGATGAACCTACAACTAGCTTAGATGTTACCGTTTCTGCTCAGATTTTACAAGAACTAACGCGATTGTGTGCAGAAGAAAATATGGGATTATTATTAATTTCCCATGATTTAGCAATGGTAGGGGAATATTGCGATCGCATTGGGGTCATGTACCAAGGTAAAATGGTAGAAACAGGGAAAACAGAAAATGTCTTTAAAAATCCTCAACATGAATACACCCAATCTTTATTAAAAGCAGCATTACATATTCAACAAGAAGAGGTAACAGGGAACAGGGAACAGGGAATAGTAATTAAAGAAAAACCAATTTTAAAACTTACAGAACTGCAAAAACATTATACCATAGAACCGAATTTTATTGAAAGAATATTTAAAGGTGAAGGACAACAAATTAAAGCTGTAGATGGTATTAATTTAGAATTATATCCAGGGGAAATATTAGGATTAGTGGGAGAATCTGGTTGTGGAAAAAGTACACTTTCTCGGACTATTTTACAATTAATTCCTGCCACTGCGGGAAAAGTGGAATTTTTAGGACAGGATTTAACTAAATTATCCCGTAAAGAAATTCGCGCTTCCCGCAGACAAATCCAAATGGTATTTCAAGATCCTCATGCTTGTTTAAATCCTGCTATGACAGTGGGACAAAGTATAGCAGATCCCCTATTAATTCACAATTTAGCTAATGCGGAAAAAGCTAAAGAAAAGGTTTTATGGATGTTAGAAAAAGTGGGTTTAACACCAGCAGAAATGTATTATCAACGTTATCCCTCAGATTTATCGGGAGGACAACAACAAAGGGTAGCCATTGCTAGAGCTTTAATTACCCAACCTAAACTGATAATATGTGATGAACCTGTGAGTATGTTAGATGCCAGTGTACAATCACAAGTTTTAGATTTAATGCTACAATTAAAAGATGAATTTGAGTTAACCTATTTATTTATTACCCATGATTTATGGTTAGCTCGTTTTTTGTGCGATCGCATAGCCGTTATGAATGGTGGTAAAATTGTAGAACTAGGAAATACAAAAGAAATTTTTGCTCATCCCCAACATCCCTACACAAAAACCCTTTTATCTGCTGCACCATTATTAGCCAGAGTGTAATGTTATGAGTCATTAAATTAGTAAAAGTCTCATATCTATACCCAATCACCAATCACCAATCACCAATCACCAAATTCAATAATGTCTAAAAATCAATCCGTAAATCCTTTTCAAAATAAAACATATTCCTTAGATAAATGGCAAGAGAGAATAGCACAAATCGCCTATCGTTTCAATAAAGAATATCAAAAAGAACCCTTTGAAGTACCTGAAGAAGTAGCAGAAATGCCCATTTATAAAGAATGGAAAAATGGCATTTTAGCTTATAAAATTGCTTCCCCATTTTGGGAAATTGCCCAACCGCAAAAAAACCAACGTTGTTTAGACATTGGTTGCGGAGTCAGCTTTTTAATCTATCCTTGGAGAGATTGGCAAGCATATTTTTATGGTCAAGAAATTAGTAATATAGCCAGAGATACACTAAATTCTCGTGGTTCACAACTAAATTCAAAACTCTTTAAAGGTGTAGAATTAGGAGCAGCACATCAATTAAACTATGATGCAGCACAATTTGATTTAGTTATAGCTACAGGATTTAGTTGTTATTTTCCCCTAGAATATTGGCAATCTGTTTTATCAGAAGTCAAAAGAGTATTAAAACCAGGTGGATATTTTGTATTTGATATTCTGAACTCAGAACAACCATTAGCGGAAGATTGGGCAGTTTTAGAAACCTATTTAGGTGCAGAAGTGTTTTTAGAGACTGTATCTGATTGGGAAAAAACAATTAAAAATGCAGGTGCGAAAATAGTTAAAAAGCAATTGGGAGAATTATTTGAATTATACAAAGTCAGATTTTAAAATTTCATTAAAATTTCATTAAAATTTAACCTATTCAACCTCTTGCTTTTTAACATTACTACAATAAACCTAAATCTTTAAAACTACTGCGTGTAATTTCAATTCGTGCAGGTAAATCTTCTCGTTTATTAACATCAATATTTGTAGCAAAAAAATAGACATTATCATTTTGTTCCAAATAACCAACAAATCACCCTATTTGTTGTTTACTCCTAGTTAACCAGCCCGTTTTAGCTCGCAGTGTATAATCTGGAGTTTTTTCCAGGATCATAATATCTTTGACAATATCCATTGTTCTTTGAGAAAAAGGTAAATTACCTTGATATAATCTTTGCAAAAAATTAACTTGTTCTTTAGGAGTGATTTTCAAAGGACCCTGCAACCAAAAACTATCAATATCTGTAGCAGTACCTATGTTACGGTTGCCATAACCCACTTTATTAATCCATTCCTGCATTCTCACATAACCAATTTTTCGGGCAAGAATTTGATAAAACCAAACAACTGAATATTTAAAACCTTGACGCAAATTTGTATCCTGATTCCAGCCAGCAAAATCTCGATTAATTCCATCCCAAGTCAAAACAGCTACATCATCAGCAATCACACCAGTTTCTAAAGCAGTCAAAGCATTAAAAATTTTAAAAGTTGAAGCTGGAGTAAAAGCAGTAACATTGCGTTGAGGATTATGTTCATAAGTTCGGTTATTTTTCGCATCATAAATTATGATCGATCCTACAACACCAAACTTGTGGAAATGTCGCCCTAAATCTGGGACTTTAGTATTTCCTTTTACTAAAGATTCAGAAGCATTGGCAGTAGGTTGAGCATGGACATATCTTGGACTCAAACTCATGATAATTATGAATGTGAAAACAAAACTGAGCGATTGCGCGGAGCGCAACACCAGAGGCGACAAACAAGTACCAAACAAAATAGTTTCTCCTTAAAAATAAATACCTGATTATTACAGCAGTTTCCGTTATTATGAGGTACAGATATTAATGATAAAACTCTTGTGGGGTGGGCATACTTCGACATAGTTCGACTGCGCTCACTAACCGCTCAGTACAAGTCTTGCCCGCCCATAGTGTACCTCATGTAGATGGAAAGTGCTGTAAGTTTTTAGTTAAATAAACTATCTAATGATGAAACAATAAATCTTGATTAAAAATGCTCATAAATTTTGCGGTGACAGTGTATGATTTGTGAAGATTGTACCGATAATTTGAATTTTGCCTAAAAAGCCGCAATGATTATTCGCCATGCCACAGAAACAGACTTACCAGAAATTGTAGCCATTTATAACGCTGCTGTTCCCACACGCATGGCCACAGCCGATTTAGAACCCGTAACCGTAGAAAGTCGCATTGCCTGGTTTCAGGGAAGAGTACCTTCACAACGTCCCCTGTGGGTAGTAGAAATAGATGGGATGATTGCCGGATGGCTGAGTTTTCAATCCTTTTATGGTAGACCAGCTTACCATTCCACCGCCGAAATTAGTATTTACATTTCCCCAAACTTTCAAAAACGTGGTTTAGGAAAGTTACTTTTAGAAAAAGCAATTAATGAAAGTCCAAGTTTGGGGTTAAAAACTTTAGTTAGTTTTATTTTTGCTCACAATCAACCTAGTTTAAAACTATTTGCTAAATTTGGTTTTCAAAACTGGGGATATTTACCCAAAATTGCCGATTTAGCTGGCGTAGAAAGAGATTTAATTATTATGGGTTTAAGAGTTGGGGAAAAGTGAAATAGGTGACTGGTGACTGGTAATTGGTGACTGGGGACAGGAGGAGAATATTCATTTTTGTCTATTCCCTATTCCCTGTTCCCTGTTCCCTGTTCCCTGTTCCCTAATAATTAACGAGACGTTAAACTATCAAAGCGATATTCAGTACCAACCCTGAGTCTATTAGCATTGTACTCAGGAGACATCAACAGCGAAGAATTGTAAGGATTGGGTAAATCAGGGGTACGAAGATAAGGATCATTCTGTGCTTGCTGCATGAGAACATCATGATACACAATGTTAACTAACTGACCATCTTTAGCGATTTCATTATCAGGAAAAGTAGTTCCGAACTTACCCCCAGGACCTAATAAAGAATCTACCTGACGCTGTAAACTGCCATTGTCATAAAAATTAGGATTATTGCGAAAATAAGCTCTATCGAAAGCATTGCTGGTTGATTCATAATTTTCTGTTTGCATCTCGGCAACTGCAACTACAGGAAATGTAGTAGTAGCAAGTAGTACCATCAATCCACCCAATCCAGGCAAATTTATACTCATGTTTACAACTCCTCAATTTTTAGGCAAACTTGGGCAACTCTTAATTTATGCTTAATTTCAGAACTTTCATTAGTTCAACCTTTGGTGTAGCACAACTTTTAACGGTTTGTAATGTCGTATTCTACTGAAACATCCAACCCATCGGATATTTGGGCAACCACTACTGATTTAACTACCCTGCGTCAGAAGTTACTAAATTTATTTTGCCAACTTGCTTATCAAGAAGGTGATTTTGTTCTTTCCTCTGGACAAAGTAGTTCTTACTATATTAATGGTAAACAGGTTACACTGCACCCCCAAGGAGCTTTAGCTATAGGTAGGTTGATATTACATATTCTACCAGTAGATACACAGGCTGTCGCCGGTTTAACTCTGGGTGCTGACCCTATTGTTTCCGCTGTCAGTTTGGTTTCTGTCTATGAAAATCGCCCCATACCAGCGTTAATTATTCGCAAAGAAGCTAAGGGTCATGGTACAATGGCTTACATTGAAGGTCCTACTTTACCAGCAGGTGCAAAAGTTGTAGTCCTGGAAGATGTAGTGACAACTGGCCAATCTGCACTGAAAGCAGTTGAACGTTTACAAGCAGCAGGTTATACCGTTGATAGGGTAATTTCTTTGATCGACAGACTTCAAGGAGGCGCAGAATTATATAAGTCTGCTGGTTTACAGTTTGATGCGCTCTTTTCTATTCGGGATTTGCAAGAACGCTATCAGCAAATATAGGGGACTGGGGACTGGTGACTGGTGACTGGTGACTGGTGACTGGTGACTGGTGACTGGGGACTGGTGACTGGTGACTGGGGACTGGTGACTGGTGACTGGGGAGAATAAGATATTACTTCTTACCTCCTGACTCCTTGTTCGCGCAGCGTGGCGAAGCCATTCTCCTGACTCCTGACTCCTGACTCCTTGATCTCTTGACTCCTATTTTAAGAGGTGAAATGATGTCTCAAAATACCATTAACTACATGATTCATAAAGCCAATTTACGGGGTCATAGTAAAATTGATTGGTTGGATAGTTATCATACATTTTCCTTCAGTCATTTTTATGATCCCAACCGTATGGGATTCCGTTCCCTCAGAGTCATTAATGATGACTGTGTAGCCCCTGGTGCTGGTTTCCCTGCCCACGGACATCGAGATATGGAAATATTCACCTATGTTTTATCAGGTGCTGTAGAACATAAAGATAGTCTGGGTACTGGTTCGGTGATTCGTCCTGGTGATGCTCAAATTATGAGTGCTGGTACAGGAATAATGCACAGTGAATTTAATCATTCCCAAACTGAAGAATTACACCTGCTGCAAATATGGATTTTGCCAGACCAACAAGGTTTAAAACCCAGGTATGAACAAAAAGCTTTTTCTATAGAAGATAAACGTGGAAAACTACGGTTAATTGGTTCTCAATACGGTCGTGATGGATCTATCACTATTCATCAAGATATAGATGTATATTCCTCTATTTTAGAGCAGGGTGATGTTGTTAATTATCATGTCCAGCCTCATCGTTACGCTTGGTTACAAATAGCCACAGGTGAAGCAATATTTAATGGTCAGCAACTCCAAGCAGGTGATGGAGTGCAAATTACTGGAGAGCAGAAAATAGAACTGAGTACAAATCAGAACGCGGAAATTTTACTTTTTGACTTGGCTTAAATCGGGCTTGCTGATAGCGGAGCGTGGCGTAAGCCATATAAATGTAAAACCCAGATATAACAAAGGTTACAGGTGGTCAGTGGGCTTGCGGTAACAGAGCTTGCCGAAGTGTCGAAGTGTCGAACTGCTGATCAAGAGGAAAAAAGTGCAAGGGTTTTCAAGGGTATACATGAAAAAGTGTGCATTTTTTGGGATTTCGAGAGATAGCAAAGAAATTTTCCAACCTCCTCCTGACTCCTGACTCCTGACTCCTGACTCCTGACTCCTGACTCCTATTCCCTCATGAAAGGACTTTCAAAAGCATTCCCTAAATAGAAAATTATTAACGGACTGGGGATTTTTTCTTAAATTAATTAATGTTGTCCTTCTAGAAGGTATTTAACAATTAATAAACAATTTCTATTCTCAGAATCACGTTCATAAACAACATGATCTGCTACACGCCGAATGAGAAACCATCCATATCCATGATCTTGTAAAGTACCTGGTTTTGGTTCAGGTATCTGATCAGGATCAAAAGGCTTGCCGTAATCCCAAATTCTTATTTCCAGTCTGTCTACCCACAGACTCAATTCAATTTCTATATTTGTTTCTGGCGGTAAAGTCCGATGAGCATGACGAACTGCATTAGTAAAGCCTTCTGCTAATGCTAAATTGAGACGATAGAGTTGGCTTTCTGACCAACCTCTTTGAGCTAAATATTGCAGAGAAAAGTTTTCAAACCATTGTTGCACTTGGTTTTGGAGCTTCAGATCGCTCTTCACCGTCAGATGGTCTTGCTGCACTGTAGTAAGCATTGACCGTGACTAGAATATTAAGTAAGTAAAAAACGTAACTTGTGTTTGTTTTTTGGTGGTTTTAGATTTTGGAATAGCTTTTATGGCAGTTAGCAGTTAGCTGTTTCAAAATCTTGTTTGAACCAAGATCCCAGAATTTAAAATATTCCTAGTTACTCTGGCAACTGCTATATTTTTATATTTTACACCCAAAACTAAAAATCCGGTCTTCAAAATAGACCTATGAAAATTGACACCTGTGAGTTTTCAAAAGCATATTCACTAGAAGAATGAGAGCTAATGGGCTGTATATTCCTTGCGGCCAGTCTTTAGACTCATAACTTCGGTATATGCTCTTGAAACTCACAGGTGTCACAGCACTTTATGGAAACTAAAAATTAGTGGCAACTAATTTAGAACAGTCCCAAAGTTAGAGATTTGTCTAAGGGTAATGCAGCACCAATACCTAACCAGATGGTGACAAAAGTACCAAACAAGAATACTGTTGTCGCTACTGGACGACGGAAGGGGTTTTGGAACTTGTTAACGTTCTCAATAAAGGGAACGAGGATCAATCCCAAGGGTACGGAAGCCATTGCCAATACTCCCAACAGTTTGTTAGGTAGTGAGCGAAGAATCTGGAACACTGGGAACAGATACCACTCTGGCAAAATTTCCAAAGGTGTAGCAAAAGGATTTGCTGGTTCACCCACCATTGCAGGGTCTAGGATAGCTAGAGCCACAATACAAGCGAATGAACCCATGATCACGATGGGAAACACATACAGCAAGTCGTTAGGCCAAGCTGGTTCGCCATAGTAGTTATGACCCATACCTTTGGCGAGTTTAGCTCTTAAAGCTGGATCGTTTAGATTTGGTGGTTTATGTGTGGACATTTTTAGATCTGGTCTCCTGCTTAAGTGAAGTTAAAGCATTCGTGTAAGCTATCAGCTATTTAGGCAAGCCACAAATTTATTATGACACTGGATTCAGCTTTGCCAGTTGAAGCAAGTGTTAATTGTGTTTACAGCTTACGGTTTCAGTGAATAGTGCTTGTTTTTATTCTGAGGCTATGTGCCTTCAGTTTAAAACAAACAACTTGCATCTGGAAACTGTTTTACCTATTCACTGAATCACTACTGACTAACTTTTGATTACAATGGTCCAGAAATACCTTGTTTGCGGATCATTAAGAAGTGGAAAAGCATGAATACCGCAATTAACCAAGGTAATACGAATGTGTGGGCGCTATAGTAGCGGGTTAATGTTGCTTGACCAACGCTAGAACCACCACGTAGTAAGTCAGAAATCAAAACACCAACTACGGGGATTGCTTCTGGTACACCACTAACGATTTTCACCGCCCAGTAACCAACTTGGTCCCAAGGTAAGGAGTAACCAGTTACACCAAAGGAGACTGTAATGACTGCCAGGATGACACCACTTACCCAGGTCAATTCGCGGGGTTTTTTGAAACCACCAGTCAAATAAACTCGGAAAACGTGGAGAATCATCATTAATACCATCATGCTGGCAGACCAGCGGTGAATGGAGCGAATTAGCCAACCAAAGTTGACTTCATTCATGATGTACTGCACTGAAGAAAATGCTTCTGCGACTGTGGGCTTGTAGTAGAATGTCATCGCAAACCCAGTGGCAAACTGAATCAGGAAGCAAACTAGGGTAATTCCACCCAAGCAGTAAAAGATATTAACGTGGGGAGGTACGTACTTGCTGGTTACATCTTCAGCAATAGCTTGAAGTTCTAAACGTTCTTCAAACCAATCATAAACGCTGGCCATACAATCTCAAGTTCCTACAAATTGCTTGTGGTTGATAAATATCCCAAGATTAATTTTGTTTGGGATGTTCACAAAGAGAATCTTTGTTACAGAATTATTAAGTTTTTCAGAAACTTAACATTCTGTAAATATGGAATATATTGCGATCCCTTTGCAAGCCAACGTGAAAAATGTTGGTTACAAAGAGATTTTATCGTTTTTGAGGTGAATTTGCTTCTCTAGAGTTGCTTAACAACTTGATGAGAAAATGCACCTCTTCTATAAAAAAAGTAACATAATTTAGAGATATATTTCATCAGCAACGTCCCAAATGGAGATTGATAAGTGATTTGGGTAAAGATACAAGGTAAGATGGGCTTCATGAATAAACAGGTTTTTCGGTGCGGATTTTCCTTGCTTTTAGCTTTTGGATTGGCTTTTGGCTTGACTTTTGGCTCAATTCCACCAGCAAATGCTCTAACTCAACAGCAAAAGTTAGTTTCTGAAGTTTGGCGAATTGTTAACCGATCTTATTTGGATGAAACATTTAATCATCAAAATTGGACAGAGGTACGACAAAAAGCTTTTAAGAGTCCGCTGGGAAATGACCAAGAAGCATACAAAGTAATTCAAAATATGCTCAAAAGCTTGGATGACCCTTTTACCAGGTTTCTAGACCCAGAGCAGTACCGCAGTTTACAGGTGAATACTTCTGGAGAATTGACAGGTGTGGGTTTACAAATTGCCCTCAATCCCCAGACAGGTATTTTAGAGGTAATTACACCTATAGAGGGGTCGCCGGCTGAAAAAGCAGGTTTAAGACCACGCGATCGCATTTTGCAGATTGAAGGAACATCCACAGCAAATCTGACTCTGGATGAAGCTGCGGCGCGGATGCGCGGACAGGCTGGTACTGTTGTTACTCTCTTAATTGGTAGAGAGGGAGAAGCAGATAAAGAAATTATACTGGTGCGCGATCGCATTGAACTGAATCCTGTAGTAGCCGATTTGCGTTTATCCCCCCAAGGAACACCCATTGGCTATATCCGCCTCACTCAATTTAATGCTAATGCACCAATGGAATTAGCACACGCTATTCATACTCTAAAACAAAAAAGCGCAGCAGCCTATATTCTAGATTTGCGAAATAATCCAGGGGGATTATTACAAGCGGGAATTGAAGTTGCTCGTCAGTGGTTAGATGAAGGCACAATAGTTTATACTGTCAATCGCCAAGGCATTCAAGGGGATTTTGAAGCTTATGGTCAAGCTTTGACAGAAGCTCCTTTAGTTATTTTGGTCAATCAAGGAACTGCAAGCGCGAGTGAAATTTTAGCTGGTGCTTTACAAGACAATGGACGCGCCCAGTTAGTAGGTGAAACTACTTTTGGCAAAGGGTTGATTCAGTCGTTATTTGAATTATCCGATGGTTCTGGTTTAGCAGTGACAATTGCTAAATATGAAACACCCAACCACCGGGATATTAACAAATTAGGTATTAAGCCGGACATAGTAATTCCCCAAGAACCAATCTCACGGGAGCAAATTGGCACAGCAGCAGATGGACAATATCAAGCAGCTATGGAACTGTTGAGCAAAAATTTGGTAGTAGCGGGTGATTGGTGATTGGTGATTGGTGATTGGTGATTGGTGATTGGTGATTGGGAAAAATACAAATAACTTCCCCCTGCTCCCTGTTCCTCTGCTTCTTCCCCAGTCCCCAGTCCCCAGTCCCCAGTCCCTAGTCACCAGTCACCAATTTCTGATAAGCTTGGTCGATGATGTGTTTACCTCGGAGGAAGCCGATATTAGCGCCGGGGCAAATGTATTGTAGAGTTTCTGGTGAAAAGCGATCGCGCAATGCTTGAACACTTTTAAGTTGTCTAGTCCAGTGAAAAGTTTTAGGTGTACGTAATGGCACAGGTTCACCTTGCAAGTTAGAGATTAAATGCCGTCCTGAAAATAAAACTCCTCCAAATTCACGATAATATAGACATGAAGAGCCTGGAGAATGGCCAGGTGTCCAGATAATTTGTGTGGTGTCATCAAGAGTCAATTCTTGAGAAAAGGTAGTAACAGTTAAACCAGGTAACAAATAAGCTTCTTGTTCTTGAATGATAATCTCACAATTAAGAACTTGTTGAATTTCTGCGGCTTTGCCAATAGCACCGCGATGAGTAATAAACAACGAACGCACACCACCCTGTTTAAAAGGATTACCCCCCTGGTTGTCCCAAAAATCATCCCCAAAATCATGATTAATTTGCTCCAGGGCTGGGCAGTCGATGAGAATATAACCTTCATTTCTTACAATAAGATAAGAAGTTCCCCCCAATATGTCTCTATTTGGTGGAAAGGCAATAATTTTGTTTATACCCAAGTCGGGAGATACTGACCCTGTTGCCATCGAAGAAGAGAGAATTTCTCCTTTGGGCATTTGTCCAGAAAGTATAATTTGTGGGGGCTTAATTTTATGACTTGGTTGTTGAGTTGAGGGAAACATAAATTAAAAAACCGATAAATAACCGATAAATAACCGAATAAATAGAGTTTTTACCTAAGTTCTATATTTAATAATCTACAGATTTATCAAACCTGACTACTAACTCCTTGAACTCCTGAACTCCTGAACTCCTTGAACTGTTCTATATTCAATAATCTACAGATTAATCAAACATTCTCACTCCTGACTCCTTGAACTCCTTGAACTCCTTGAACTCCTTGAAATCCTTGAACTCCTGAAATAAAATGGCATTTTGGTTTTTACTTTTACTGGGACTAGCTACTTATCTGATAGTGCAACGCAGCGTTGCTCATATCACACGCACTCCAGTGTGGTTGTTGTGGCTAGTATTAATGACACCAGCAATTATCCTCACTGGTTGGACGCTGATCTATGGTACACAACAATCACCCCCACCAGAATTGATTATTTGGCCGTTGCTTATCAGTTTGCTGTTATACTGGATATTATTTCTGTCGGGGCATAGAGTCCCAGAAAATACCCGGACTGACTCCCAAGATACAGGAACACAACCAGCAAATAATCCTACCGCAGAACCGTTACCAGTGCGTCCTATTGAACCAACAGAAGAAACTAATCTGCGAAATTGTTTCCCTTGGTCTGTATACTACATTCAAAATATTGAGTATAGACCCCAAGCGGTGATTTGTCGTGGACAGTTGCGAACAGCACCGCAGCAAGCTTATCAGCAAATTAAAACAAATATCGAAGGGCAATTTGGCGATCGCTTCCTGGTGATATTTCAAGAAGGGATAGATGGTAAACCGTTCTTTGTTCTAGTTCCCAATACTCAAGCTGCTAGACAAGATACCAAAAACCGCAATTTAGAAAATTTTACTCAAGCAGCAACAGCACTAGGATTGTTGTTAATGACTTTAGTGACAACCACCTTAATAGGTTCGCAAATTGCGGGAGTTGAACCAACACAAATCAAAACTGACTTCTCGCTCATTTTCAATGGTTTACCCTATGCTTTAGGGTTAATCACTATTTTGGGTATCCACGAACTTGGTCACTATTTTACAGCGCGATTTCATAAAATTCGCTCAACTCTGCCTTATTTTATTCCTGTACCATTTTTCCTGGGAACTTTTGGTGCATTTATTCAAATGCGAAGTCCCATTCCTAACCGCAAAGCTTTATTTGATGTGAGTATAGCAGGACCAATTGCCGGTTTTCTTGCTACTTTACCTTTACTGCTTTGGGGTTTAGCTAATTCAGAAGTAGTACCCATCAGCGACAAAACAGGACTTTTAAATCCCAATGCTTTAAATCCCAAATATTCAATTTTATTAGCTTTACTTTCAAAAATAGCCTTGGGTAGTGAATTAACAACCAAATCTGCTTTAGATTTGCATCCTGTAGCAGTTGCTGGATTTTTAGGTTTAATTGTCACAGCATTAAATTTAATGCCCGTAGGACAATTAGATGGTGGTCATATTGTTCATGCTATGTTTGGACAACGTACCGCTGTGGTAATTGGTCAAATTTCTCGGTTGTTTTTACTAATTCTTTCTTTTATCCGTCAAGAATTTTTGTTGTGGGCAATTCTGTTATTATTTATTCCCTTGGTTGACGAACCCGCATTAAATGATGTGACAGAATTAGACAACAAAAGAGATGTTTTAGGTTTACTGGCAATAGCTTTATTATTGTTAATTGTACTGCCACTTCCTGAAGCTTTGGCTCGTGTGTTGCAAATTTAAAAACAGGTAAACAATGGACAATTGATAATTGATAATTGACAATTGATAATTAATTTGGGTTAAAACCTCTCTTTTGAGGAAGAGGTAAATTGTCAATTGTTGAAGCTACCACTAATTGCAATATAATTAGAAATTGTGTGAATCTGCGAGGATAAGAATGACTGCTGATGTAACTGCTCATAGTTTATTTGTGTGTAAAACCTGCGCTAGTGTTTGGCAAGATGGTAAGCGTGTCGGTGAAAGTGGTGGTCAAAAACTGTTACAAGAAATTCAACAAGTCGCGCAAAATTGGCATTTACGGGATGAGTTCCCCATCAAAGAAGTTGAATGTATGAGTGCTTGTAGTCGTTCTTGTGTAGTTGCTTTTTCCGGTCAAGGTAAGTTAACTTATTTATTCGGTGATTTGCCAGTTGATGGTTGCGCGGAAGCAGTGTTGGAATGTGCAAGTAAATATTATAATCACCCCAATGGGGTTTTACCTTGGTCTGAACGTCCTGAACCTTTGAAAAACGGGATTTTGGCAAGAATTCCCAGTTTATAGGTGACAGGTGACAGGTGACAGGTGACAGTGCTAAAAGCTTTCCATTTTCGGATTTGTAGTTTTGGTTAATGTTCTAACGGACTTGTCTACGGTTATCAATCTAAAATCCAAAATCTAAAATCTAAAATCCAAAATTGCTATGTTGCGCGTTTTAATTCTCGGTGGTACTGGTGATGCAGCGGAATTAACTGCACGACTGAATAATATTACTGGGATTGAGGCGATCGCATCTTTAGCAGGTCGTACCCGTGACCCTGTTGCACCTGTTGGTAATGTTCGCGTTGGCGGTTTTGGTGGTGTGACGGGTTTGGTTGAATATTTAAGACATCAAAAAATAGATGTGTTAATTGATGCCACTCATCCCTTTGCTAATCATATCTCTTGGAATGCGGCCGCAGCAGCTACACAAGCGGGTATTCCTAGATTATTAGTAAACCGTCCCCCTTGGGAAAAACAACCGGGTGATATTTGGATTGAGGTAGAAAATAATACAGAAGCAGCAGCAGTTTTAAAAAATCAAGCGTTAGAAAATCAACATTTCAAACATCAAATAAAACGAGTTTTTTTAACCATTGGTAGACAAGAAATATCTGCATTTTCTCATTTACAGGAAATGTGGTTTTTAATGCGAATGATCGATCCACCAAATGCTGATGTGGTGATACCTCCTGGTTTAATGTTATTTGATAGAGGACCTTTTTCTTTAGATGATGAAAGGGAAATTTTAACTAAATATAATATAGATACTATTGTGAGTAAAAATAGCGGTGGAAATGCCACCTATCCTAAAATTATTGCAGCGCGAGAAATGGGAATAAAAGTAGTGATGGTAAAACGTCCACCTGTACCACCAGGAGAACAAGTTGGAGATGTAGAAAGTGCGGTAAAATGGTTGTTAGAGAAGGTGGGAAGTTGAGAAATTTCTGTTGCTATGATAATCAAAATTGATTCTAGTCTTCATAAACCCCAAAAAATCAAGGAGTTGTAGATACTGAAACTATTCGGTTAACTTGATTTCGGGAATTTAAAATCAAGTAAGTTTCTTGTAAGTAAATAGTTTCTCCATCATTATCAAAAGGATCACTATACAAGACAGTTCTATTTTTTAACCTTTCTGTTTTTGGGAAAGACTCACCATTATTAAAAGATTGTTTGGCAATATTTACAGCTTGTTGTGAACTGATACCAGAATTAAATTTAATATCTGTGAAAAAAGCGTAATCAATTCTTGAGCAAATGGATATTTATCAGCTTGCATTGGTTTGTATTGTTGATATCAATAAACATTCAATTAGATTAATTTTATCACAAATTTCAATAAAGATTTCCTTCCTAAAATTACTTAACAATAATCCGTGCATTATGACTAGATTTAGGTTTTACTATAATTTCTATATCACTATCAAAAGCATTGAGAAATTTAAACATTCTTTCTAAAGAAAAACCTGTTAATTTTCCTCTAATTAAAGCAGAAATTTTTGGTTGATCAATTCCTAATAATTCCGCAGCTTCAACTTGAGTTAATCCCCGTGCAGTAATAGCTTGACTAATTTTCCGAGCTAGTTCTGCTTTTACTAACATTTCATCAGGATTTGGTAATCCTAAATCAGCAAATATATTACCACTACTGGTTGTTATTTTGATATCTTGTTCAAAATCTTCTACACCATAATGAACTGGAATTTGATGACTTGCGAGTAAATGTTGAAATGCTATACGATTCATACCAGCAAAGCGACTAGCTTGAGCAAGAGTTAACTTTTCTTTTTGAAAAAGCATAATTGCAATTTCTCGTTTCATTTCCTCTTCATTCATGCGAGTTGTGGTTAATATTTCATCGGAAATGACTACACTCATATTTACTATCCTTTAAACTAACATTATTATAATTTATTTCACAGCTAAAGCTGAATAAACATAATGAATATTTCATATTTTAATTTTCTCCTTATTTTCTAGCGGAAAAGGTTGATCATTAAAATCAATCTTTTTTCCTGAGATGGGTAAACATTCATCATTGAGACTTTCACAAAATATAATTTCTACAACATCAGAATTATCATTCTCAGAAATTATAGCTTGATAAATAAAACCATCTTCTGATTTTTTAAAAGCATCATATAAATCAATATTACCAGAACGAATATTTTTTAATCTGCTTTTTGACATGGGAGAATAAAGCCAAGTTTTATGATCTGGTTTTTCATCTATCCAAACAGCTAAAAAAATCAGTCCTGAAGCATTTTGACAACTAAATAAACAGGGAAAATCATAATATTCATAGATTTCAATAATTTCTAGGTTTACTAGCGGTGGGTATTGTGGTAGTAAATTCATAGATAAACCTCACTTTTATTCAGGAGAACTAATATTAACAATTGTAAAACATTTCCAAGGTTCTTGATTAGCTGGAAACCACCAAGTATGATGATCATTACCTGTTTTTCTGGATGGTGTATTTAACATTACTCCTAAATCAGAATTTATATATCCTAATGCTACTTGTTTTTTGCGAAGTGCAGGGATTTTATTACGAGCATTACAAACCCCTGCTTCTGAGGTAAAAACAGAGAGTCCACAAGTTTGACATTCTGTGATGTTTTTAGGACAAGGTTGATCTATATTTTGTTCACGCCATGATCTAAAATCATCAGATACAGGAGGGTTATTATCTACGAGACGGTAAATATTGCCGGAAATTGGTTGAGCAGTTTCAGGAGGGCAATTTTCAGGAAAATGCTTAGGCCATTCCATATTCTATTATTTTAATTCATTTTCTATATGATATCATCACCGCCATGAAATGAATTTCATGGCTAATAGCAAAATTCAGCTAAAGCTGAATAAATATTGATATTTATTCAGTCTGTTTTAACAGACTTTTGCTATGAGACTGAGAATTAATTCTTAGTCGGGTTTGTGGGATAATGAAAAATGTATTTAAACATCAAAAAACCTTCGATAAATTACCTGTAATATTATTAATCGCTTGAATATCCCACCTAAGTTATAGTTGGTCTAGTTGACGTTTTAAACTTTCTAAATCACTATCAATATCCTCTAATTCAGTTATTGCTATTTGAGGTATTGCCCTTTTTTTAATATTGGTAAAATCAATATTTTCTTGAAAATATTTCGCTTCTGCTACTTTATTCGATAAAGCAAATAAACTCAGCTTTAAACAATTTGATAAAATTGTCTGTTGTTGTAACGTAATTTCTAAATTTTTCACCTTAGTTGCAAAAAACTTTTTACGCTTTAAAGCCTCTAATGCTAAATGATCATTACCTTTTTCCATAGCTAAAATAGTTCGATCTTGCCATTTTTTTACCTCCGCTTCAGCTTCCTCATACTTTTTTCTATTAACTTTTTCTATAGACATAGCTGAAACAGTAGCTTCACGTATATTTACTAATTCATCTTCCATATCTCTAATAGCTAAATCTAAAATTTCTGCTAGAGTAATTCCTTGTGAAATCAAATTATTTAAAATAGTAAATGCAAAGTTATAACTCGAAGCAATAGATACAGAATCTTGATCTTCGATGATCAATTTTATCGCTTCATATAATCCACTTCCATTCAAAGAACTACTAACACTTACCGGAACGTTTGTGACATCAAAGTTATTTCCTTCTATCACTGAAATCTCTGTAATTTCATCATATTTATAATAGTTAATCTGACTTTGTGAATAATTTATCTCAGATTTAATGAGTCTGTTAAGTCGGTTAAAAATTTGGCTCATAATTAGTTTGCTATTCCCTTAAAATCAAGAATATATTAATTTTAACAGTTAACCTGTCAATAATTGTCATGGTATATTCACTGAAGTATTAACTCATAAATAAAATTATCACTACAAGACAGTTTTACTTTTATTCACGTCCGTACATACAAAAACCCTATTACCCAAATCAAACAACCCACATCACAACCCCTAACGGTATCTTAATAAAAGCCATATTCCCGAAAAATAAACAAAATATATGACCACCATAGACACCAACAAACACAAAAAAGCCAAAGCCCTCAAACCCGGAAGCGTGCGCCCCGCCAAAGAACTATGTAGCGAATGCGGACTATGCGACACCTACTATATCCACTACGTCAAAGAAGCGTGCGCCTTCATCACCCAAAGAATAGACGAACTAGAAACCACCACCCATAACCGCCCCCGCAACCTCGAAAACGAAAACGAACTCTACTTTGGCGTACATCAAGAAATGATAGCCGCCCGCAAAATACAACCCATTGAAGGCGCACAATGGACAGGAATAGTCAGCACCATCGCCATAGAAATGCTCAACCGGGGCTTAGTTGAAGGCGTTGTCTGTGTGCAAAACTCCAAAGAAGACCGCTTTCAACCAGTACCCATCATCGCCCGCACCCCCGAAGAAATACTAGCAGCGAAAGTAAATAAACCTACTCTATCCCCCAACCTTTCCGTATTAGAAGAAATCGAAAAATCAGGAATGAAGCGGTTATTAGTCATCGGAGTAGGGTGTCAAATACAAGCATTACGCGCCGTAGAGAAAAAACTCGGACTAGAAAAACTCTATGTCCTGGGTACACCATGCGTAGATAATGTTACCCGCGCTGGACTGCAAAAATTCCTAGAAACCACCAGCAGATCCCCCGAAACCGTAGTTAGTTACGAATTTATGCAAGACTTCCGGGTACATTTTAAACACGAAGACGGATCAGAAGAAAAAGTACCCTTCTTTGGACTCAAAACCAACGTACTTAAAGACATCTTCGCCCCATCATGTATGAGTTGCTTTGATTACGTCAACTCCCTAGCAGACATAGTAGTGGGATACATGGGCGCACCCTTCAACTGGCAATGGATAGTAGTGAGAAATGATACCGGCAAAGAAATGCTAGAACTCGTCAAAGACCAACTCCACACCCAACCGGTGATGTCCAAAGGAGACAGAAAAGCCGCCGTACAACAAGGAATAGAAGCCTACGATAAAGCCGTCACCTTACCGATGTGGGTAGCGAAATTAATGGGAGTCGTCATAGATAAAATCGGACCTCAAGGACTGGAATATGGTAAATTTTCAATGGATTCCCACTTTACGAGAAACTACTTATATGTTATGCGGAATCATCCAGAGAAATTAGAAGATCATATACCGGAGTTTGCCAAGCGGATCGTAGCGCAGTATAAATTACCGGAATAAAAGCTCACGCAGAGGCGCAGAGGCGCAGAGAGTTTTTAGAGGTTGTTGACGACTCGTGAGATGCCATCTTTAATGAGTGGGACGTTAAAGTTGATGAGTAGTCCAACTTTTTTATTAGCAAGCTTGAGATAGGTTTGTAACTGTTTATAGCTGACAGGATGGAGATTTTCCACTGATTTTAGTTCAACAATTACCTTGTCTTCAACTATCAAATCAGCCCGGAAACCCTCCTCCAAAACCACACCCTCAAAAGTGATAGGAATAATTACTTGTCTTCTAACTTGCAACTTTCGCCGTCTCAACTCAACATCCATCACAGTCTCATAAACAGACTCCAACAAACCAGGTCCTAAAGTTGTGTGAACCTTATAAGCCACATCAACAATAACTCCCGTAATCTCATTCTCAATCATACTCTCTGCGCCTCTGCGTCTCTGCGTGCAAAAAAATTATCTCATACTTCTCCTACAGCCTCAATAGCTGCCTGTAACGCTATCGAAACATGACTCCAATGTGTACCACCTTGACAATAAACAATATAAGGCTCTCTCAATGGTCCATCTGCCGATAATTCCAAGGTACTTCCCTCAATAAATGTACCCCCAGCCATCACAACCTTACTTTCATATCCCGGCATGGCATCAGGTACGGGATCTAAATAAGATCCTATGGGCGAATATTGTTGAATAGCTTTACAAAAGGCAATCAGTTTTTTCGCTGAACCGAGTTTAATTGCTTGGATGACATCCCCTCTTGGTGCTAAGGGTGCGGGGTTTACAGGATATCCGAGTTTATCAAATACGTATCCTGTGAGGTATGTTCCTTTCATTGCTTCCCCAACTATTTGGGGTGCTAAAAATAATCCTTGGTATAATAAGCGGTTTTGATCAAAGGTTGCTCCTCCCGCACTACCAATACCAGGGGCGGTGAGTCTACACGCTGCTGCTTCTACTAAGTCGGCTTTTCCAGCTATGTAACCCCCTGCTGTGACAATTGTACCACCTGGGTTTTTGATTAATGATCCTGCCATGAGGTCCGCACCTACGTGGGTGGGTTCTTTGGTGTCTATAAATTCTCCGTAGCAGTTGTCTACAAAACAAACTGTGTTGGGGTTTTGTTGTTTGACGATGTGAATTATTTTTTCAATTTCGGCTATGGAAAGGCTAGGCCGCCATGAGTATCCGCAGGATCTTTGGATTAAAACTAAACGGGTATTTTCTGTGATGGCGGTACTTAATTCTTGCCAATCTATTTTTCCTGCTTCAGTTAGTTCTAATTGACGGTATTTTATGCCAAAATCAATAAGGGAGCCTTGGCCTTGACCCCGCAAGCCAATTACCTCTTCCAGTGTATCGTAGGGAGAACCAACTACTGCTAACATTTCATCCCCAGGACGGAGTACACCATACAGCGCACAGGCGATCGCATGAGTTCCTGAAACAATCTGCACTCGCACAACCCCAGCTTCTGCTCCCATTACTTGGGCAAAAACTTGATCTAAGGTATCTCGTCCTAAATCATCATGTCCATAACCGCTGACACCTGCAAAATGGTGCGCCCCCACACGATGATCACGAAAGGCATTCAGAACTCTTTGTAAATTATGCTTGACCTGAGCGTCAATACCATAAAAAATTTCTAATAGTGCCTGTTCTGCTTCTCGCAGCTGCTCTAAGCTGTTCATTGTTTCCTCATTAAAAAAAATAATCTAAATATGCGGATTCCTAAATCACGCAGATTAGGCTGGACAATTCCTATAAAGGTTACTGCATGACAATTGCTACTTCAACTAAACTTAAAATTAACTGGGTTAATACCCTGTTCTTCATTGGACTGCACATCGGCGCTTTATTTGCTTTAATTCCCAGTAACTTTAGCTGGAGAGCAGTTGGTGTTGCATTATTCCTCTACTGGGTTACTGGTGGTTTAGGCATTACCCTGGGATATCACCGTCTTGTTACCCACCGCAGTTTTCAAACTCCCAAATGGTTGGAATATGTCCTAGTCATTTTTGGGACTTTATCCTGTGAAGGCGGTCCTATTGAGTGGGTAGGTACACACCGTATCCATCATTTGCACTCAGATACAGAAAATGATCCCCATGATTCCAATAAAGGTTTTTGGTGGAGTCATATGGGCTGGATGATTCATTTTGCTCCCGCTCACGAACAGGTTCCTCGCTTCACAAAAGATATTTTTGATGACCCAGTTTATCAGTTTTTACAGAAAAATTTCATTTTCTTACAAATTGCTCTGGGCTTGGCTCTCTTTTTCTTAGGTGGTTGGTCTTTTGTGGTTTGGGGTATTTTTGTCCGCATTATTTGGGTTTATCACTGCACTTGGCTGGTAAATAGTGCGACTCACAAATTCGGTTATCGCACATATCCAGATTCCGGTGACAATTCTACCAATTGCTGGTGGGTAGCTTTACTGGTATTTGGTGAAGGTTGGCACAATAATCACCATGCTTTTCAATATTCAGCCCGTCACGGTTTGGAATGGTGGGAAATTGATATGACTTGGATGACTATTCAATTACTCCAACTGCTTGGTTTAGCAACAAATATTAAACTGGCAGATAAAAAAGCATAACGCATAATTGATGTTTAAAGTCAATAGTTTTATAGTCGTTTTCTGGGTATGAAACTATTGGCTTTTTGCGTGTAATTACGGAGATTCAAAATAGAAATTATGAATTTTTGAATTTTAATTTTGAATTTTGAATTTTCATCTATCCTAAGTTACTCTTAGGTTGCTATAATCTCAGAAATTCAATGTTACAAAACTTAGCTGTAAACTCATTTTGATTATGACTTTGCAGACCAGTTTGCTGTTTTTCAGGTATTCATGACTACATCACTAATCAAAGACCAGGAAACTTTCGTCGCCACAAACCTTAGTCAAGACGAAATCAAACTAAAACATATTATCAAAAGTCTACCCAAGGAATGTTTTCAGAAAAATAGCCGCAAAGCGTGGACTACTGTAATTATCAGTTTATCTATGGCAGCGTTAGGCTATTATTTTTTGGCCATTTCTCCCTGGTTTCTTTTACCCATAGCATGGATTTTTACAGGAACGGCTTTAACAGGATTTTTTGTTATTGGCCATGACTGCGCCCATCGTTCATTTTCCAACAGTCGTCGGGTAAATGATGTGGTTGGTCATTTTTTCATGATGTTTTTAATTTACCCTTTTCATAGTTGGAGAATTAAACATAATCATCACCATAAACATACAAATAAACTAGATGAGGATAACGCATGGCATCCCATTAGACCAGAGGTTTTTGAAGGTTGGGATAAAAATAGACAGTCTGCTTATGAGTTGTTTATTCGCAAGCGTTTGTGGTGGGTAGGTTCTATCGGACATTGGGCAGTGGTGCATTTTGATGCGCGGAAATTTCAACCCAAAGATAGAGCTAATGTAAAACTTTCTGTAGCTGTAGTAGTAGCCTTTGCTGCTATTGTTTTCCCAACTTTGATTATTACAACTGGTGTTTGGGGCTTTATTAAATTCTGGTTTATTCCTTGGATGGTTTACCATTTTTGGATGAGTACCTTTACCATTGTTCACCACACAACAGCAGATGTTCCTTTTAAAACTGCTGATAAATGGAACGAAGCAATGGCGCAATTATTTGGAACTATTCACTGTGATTATCCTCGTTGGGTAGAAGTTCTTTGTCACGATATTAATGTTCACGTTCCCCATCATATTTCTACTGCTATTCCTTCCTACAATTTGCGGATGGCTTACGATAGCATTAAGAAAAATTGGGGTGAATATCTCCATGAAGAATGTAAATTTTCTTGGGATTTAATGAAACAAATTACTAACGAATGTCAACTTTATAAAACTGACATTGGTTATACAAATTTTGATGAATATTACGCCCAGAAAGCTAAATCTCTAGCTTAATTTCCAGATTTACCCTAATGATTTAATCAAGCAAAATTTATTAAATCATTTTTCTCAACTTTGACTGTTTTGGTGGGCAATGCCCACCCTAACTTAATTCCTGTTCGTTTTAGAGATTCACAAATCCAGTGCAATTAGAATCAATTCAATTCAATCAAAATTCTGCGGTTAACACTGCTCAAGGTGAAGATACACTTCCGTTTACTCTTGCAGATTTAAAAGCAGCTATTCCTGCTGAATGTTTTCAGCCGAGTGTGGTTAAATCACTCTATTATTTTTTCCGTGATGTTGCCATTGTTGCTGGTCTTTATGCACTGGCAAATTATCTAGATTCTTGGTATTTTTGGCCAGTTTTCTGGGTGATGCAAGGAACTATGTTTTGGGCTTTGTTTGTAGTAGGTCATGACTGTGGACACCAATCTTTTTCTAAGCACAAATGGCTAAATGATTTGGTTGGTCATCTTTCCCATACACCTATTCTTGTACCTTATCACGGTTGGAGAATTAGCCACAGAACTCATCACAAAAATACTGGCAGTGTGGAAAATGATGAAAGCTGGTATCCTCTGAGTGAATCTCAATATAAGCAATTACCTTGGCTACAAAAGCTAATCCGCTATTATCTGTTTTTGCCTCTAGCTTATCCTATCTATTTGTTTCAACGTACTCCTGGTAAAAGTGGTTCACATTTTGACCCCAGAAGTTCACTGTTTAAACCTTCCGAAAAGTGGGATATTATCACTAGCACTACCCTTTGGATAGGTATGGTAGGTTTGTTAGGTTTACTCACCTATCAATGGGGTTGGATGTGGTTACTTAAATACTACGCTGGTCCTTACGTTGTGTTTGTGATTTGGTTGGATTTGGTTACATATTTACACCATACTGAACAAGATTTACCTTGGTATCGTGGTGATAATTGGACTTTTTTAAAGGGTGCAATTTCTACCATTGATAGAGATTATGGCATTTTTAACCATATCCATCATGATATCGGTACTCATGTTGCCCATCATATCTTTTTGAATATGCCTCATTATAATTTGTTGAAGGCTACTGAGGCTATTAAACCTGTGATGGGTGAATATTACCACAAGTCTGATGTTCCTATCTGGAAGGCGTTGTTACATTCTGCTAAGGTTTGTCGTTTTATTCCAGATGAGGGTGATAAGGTTTACCACACTTATTATCAAGAGAATGCGAAGTAATATCTAACCCACATTCCGCACCCTCAACTGTCACACAACGAAAATTGGTCATTTGGAGATTTAGAATTGGCGATCGCCTACCAATATTCATTATCTTTGGTACAAAATACAACATTTGGTCGTAATGAAATTACGAAAAAACCAATTGTGACACCGGGGGGTGTGGAAGGTAGGATCTAAGTGATTGATATTTATTAAGTCCGCCGAGTGCGGGCTTTTTTTGTCTGAATTAGGATTGGAGGATTTTGTTTATTTTTTTGATTTTTGATATTTGTTGAGATTGTCAGAATCAGGATGTCCAGGATTTGAGGATTTACAGGATTTTGTTTATTTTTTTGATTTTTGATATTTGTTATAGTATTTGATATTTGTGATAGTGAAAAAAATCGGTTCTACCATACTTGTTATGCTAAATTACCAGTCTGAAAGAGGGAACTCTTAACAGGGAACAGGGAACAGGGTAAAGAGGCAATTTTTGTAAAAATATCCAATATCTGTAGCTTATGTCTTATGTATATTAAGCCTTCCGCAGTTTTTTGAGATTGATTTTGCATACTATGTACTGAAGAACCAAAAAATCAAAGGATATAAAGTTGGAAAATGAACAACATTCATTTTTCTTATTATTAAATAGATAACTGTATAACTTTCAGCAATAGCAAAAAACAAATCCTGAAAATCCTTAAATCCTGGATATCCTGATTCTGACAATATTTAATATTTGATTCTCATACCCAATTTAAAAAATCAAATCCTGTAAATCCTTATAGTTTACACTGGTTTAAAAATTTCACTTAGTTGTAAAGTTCGGGTTAGGGTTACACAACCGGAGTCAGAAGAATAGATTTTACAGCTATAGCTATGATTCTGGTAAAAACTCATTATCTAATATTTGTAAAATTGTATAATTACAACTTTGTGGAAAGGTTTCATAAGGTAAATTAGTTTCTTTAACAGCTAAGTTAATTCCATCTTCATAACTTAATTGCAAAGCTTCTTCTAAATAAGATTTTAAACTGGGACTATCTGTTAATATTCTTTTGACTTGAGTGCGCTGTTCTCGAATTGTTGCCAACCAACTATTACTGCGTTTTTCTGGTTGGTATTGCCATTTTAGTAAATGTCCTAATAACAAAGCTAAACGGTTAACTAATTCCCTTCTTTCTTGTCTTCCCAAGGTTTCTATTTCCTCAATTAAGTTTAACTTATCAAGTATTTCCCATTTTTCTTCTCTTAGTAGTTGGGCTTGTTCTTTTGTCCATCCATAAAAATCAGAGTTGTAAAGTGTATTCATGGATTTTATCTATAAACTACGCTATAAACTACGCTATAAACTACGCTATAAACTACGCTATAAACTACTACTTAGGACTTACGCAAGATCAGACTAAAAAACTGATTCTTGCTTAGGAGTAATTCATGAATTACCCCTACGTTCGTTCTGTTTTGCGTAAGTCCTGTACTGTTGATGATAGAAGATTAACCACAAATTCATCTGTTAAAACCTTCCATTTCCCTGAATGATATGCTTCACCGTCGTCAATGTTTCCAAACTAATAAACCCTCTACGGTGTCCTTTTTGATTGGACATTCCCAAAAATACGGAATCTCCCCGTGAAGGGTTACGAGAAAAACGAGGGGAAGCATTAATATAAGTAGAGGCGCTATTGACTCCTAATGCAAATTGGCGACTTTCTTGGTAAGAGTCTGTAACTATTGCATCTGCATGACTACTACTATATTGATTAATCCAAGCGATCGCACTTTCTAAGCTATCTACTAATTTAAACGCTACGGTTTTATTTAAATACGGTGTTCCCCATTCTCCGTCTTTTGCTAATTGTAATTGGGGAAAGGCTTCTACTAATTCTGCATCTGCTTTGAGTTCAAAGCCTTTTTCTTTTAAGCTATTCCACAGCACAGGCAAGGAAGATGGTAAAGCTTGACGATGAATTAAAACTTTTTCAATGGCATTGACTGGATCTGGTTCACTTTCATGGCTATCTAAAATCATCCAGCGTACCATCTCTAAACTACCATTGAGGGACCAGTAAAGGTAACAATTGCCCATTGCTGACTTTAACACGGGACAAGTCGCTTGTCTGACTACTTGCTGAATTAAGCTAGAACGTCCGTAGGGTATGACTAAACTTAAATACTGGTCTTGAGTGACTAAATCCCGTAAAGAAGTACCATGTTCAGTGGTGACTAATTCTATACAACCTGGGGGTAAACCAACTTCACTAATGGCTGTTTGCAGAACTTCGGCGATCGCCGCATTGGAATGACTAGCTTCTGTACTGCCTTTGAGAATCACTGTATTACCAGTTTTCAAACAAAAGCCAGCGGCGATCGCCCCTAGTTCTGGAAACGCCTCATAAATAAATCCAATCGCACCCAAAGGCATTAACTGGGTATAACTTTGAGAATCTTCCTGTTGATAATCAGCATTTCTCACCCGTCGCAGGGGATCGGATAATTCTCCCAAGCGTTGGAGAATCTCAACAGTATTCTCTAACCGAGAGGGAGTTAATTTCAACCAATCCAAAATTAATTCTGGTACTGCCATTTCCCGACTCGCTTCTAGATCCAGGGTATTGGCTTCGAGAATGTCGTCAAATGAGCGTTTTAGCGCCCGTGCCATTGCCAACACAGCGCGACTTCGGTCTGCCCCTTTGGTAGTTCCTAACTTCAGGGAAGCTTGATAAGCGCGTTTGGCGCTGTTCATTGGTTCGGGATAATCATCAAAAGCTTCAACAGTCATCCGATTTTGGATTTTAGATTTTAGATTTTGGATTAGTTCCTCGGATAAATCCGGGGCGCTGATGCAGTTAACGTCTGTAAGTAAGCCAGACCATAATTGCTGGCAGAATAGCTAATAGTACCGCCACTATTGCCCAAGCAATAACACTCGAACCATTTGCCAAGCGTAATGCTAACGGTAGCCATATAATGACTAACACGAAAATAATACCCAACGCTATCGGCAGATAACTTTCTCCCAATTTCGGTTGAACCAAATTCCAACTTTTCCCTGTCCAGCGCCAAGCACGCTTATAGGGATAATTGGTAGAAAGTTGATCTAGTACATATCCATTATCTTCAACGACAAATATTTGCTGACAGCGATCGCAGCCAAATGCTTCTGTCAGGGTAATAGGAATTAACCGCCCCCGACGACGACAAGGACAAGGATAATCCGTATTTAATTCTATTTTTTCCGGTTTTTGAGATGGCACAAGCAGTCTAAATAACTTGAGCGAGTTTTTGTTAACGGTTTTGGGTGGGAATGCCAAAAATGACTTTTTGGTCAACATCCCCACACTTAGCATTATTTCTAGTATATTTCTGCCAGCATTGTAGCCGCCATTTTCAATTAGACAAAATAGGAGGCAGGCAATCCCCCCGTGGTTGCCCCAGAAGGCAGGAGTTTATACAATTAAAAATTTTAGGTCTGAGAATCTAATCATGATTTCCCAGACCTAATGATTTTGTTAGTTACTTGTTTGATGTTATCTTTTCAAAGCGGGTAACGCGATTCGAACGCGCGACATCAACCTTGGCAAGGTTGCGCTCTACCACTGAGCTATACCCGCGACCTCAACATAATCTTAGTATTTCAGATTTATTTTGGTTTGTCAACCCCTCTTTGAAATTTTTTTTTGGAAATGGGAATAGGTGACAGGTGACAGGTGACAGGTGACAGGTGACAGTAGAGATGGGGAGGTAGGAGAGGTAGGGGAAGTAGGGGAAGTTAATAACCCAATCACCAGTCACCTCTTCCCCAATCACTAAAACTGTTCTGCTAGGTTGGAGCGTAGTTGACGCATCAAACTTCTCTACCACCTTCACTACCACCAAACGCAGCCAGAGCTTTTGAAAATTCATCAGGTTCTGCGAGGTTAGAACGTAAATTACGCATTAAACTGGCCATTTCTATGGCATTCATGGCATAATCCCAGCCGTGATTACTTTTAATCCCTGCTCTTTCCAATGCTTGCTGCATGGTATCTGTTGTCAAAATGCCAAAAATCACGGGTACACCAGTTTGAAAGCTGGCTGCTGCAATACCCTTAGCTACTTCAGCAGATACATAATCAAAATGGGGTGTTTGTCCTTTAATTACCGCACCTAAGCAAATTATGGCATCATAACGTTGAGAGAGTGCCAACTGACGGGCAACGGTAGGAACTTCAAAACTGCCTGGAACCCATACATAATCTACTTGATTGCCTTGGGGGTCAGGATCTATACCGTGACGTTTTAGGCAATCTTGACATCCTTCTAAAAGCTTAACGGTAACTAGGTCATTGAATCGACCGATCACCATCGCAAACTTTAAAGGTGCTGTTTGAGTAAAGTTACCCTCAAAAACTGCCATGACTGCCTCTTATAACTATAAATTCTTAGCCAATACTCTTTTCTGGAAGGAAATAGAGGAGCAGGAAAGCAATATCAGCACGGAAAAAGAACCAGGACTTACGCAGAGCAGAACTAAAGTAGGGGTAATTCATGAATTACCCCTACGCAAGAATCAGGTTTTGAGTCTGATCTTGCGTAAGTCCTAAGAACAAAGAAATTTTTGCTTTCCTTTCCTGTGAGTTCAGCTTTTCTGCTGCTATATAAAACCTAGACAAAGCTAGACTTTACTTTCTACTTCAACGGGAGCATGGGAGCGGTTATCCCTCAGTAGACTTGCACGCTGTAGCCCAACGCGACTTTCTCAGGTTAAGATTTGGAAACAGACTATCACTATCAATGCTTGGTTTTCGCGTCGGTAATAGTCTTATTCAATACTTGATATCTGAGGACTATATATCAAGTTGGCATTTTTCTGAGCTAACTTATGTCAATGTTTGTCAACATAAGTATAGTTTGGTATATAAAATTGTCAACTTAGGACAAGCTCCTCTGGTTTTTATGTTATGTGTGAACGCTTGTGTGCAGCCGTTGTCTACACCACAAAAAAGTTTAATAAACCAACTAAAAGCACTAAAGCAATCCAAACACCAGAACCAACCCACAGCAGCTTTTTAGATTCCACCCAGTTTTGAGGGGTTGCGTAAGCAACAGGAACACCAATAACCAGGACGAAGGACATGAGAACGAGAGATACTAAAGCAAATTGAAATACTATGGTCATTTTTACTTTTCCCAACACAGCGAAATCGTAACTTTCACCAAGGCTGTCACGATATGATAGACAGACAAGGTTGATCAGTGACCTTTGTAAACTCACTTGGTCTTCTGAACAATTAATATTTTACGTCCGGTTTGTAACAGTTGATCAGTTATTAGGAAATAGGGAACAGGGAACAGGGAACAGGGAACAGGGAATAGATAATTATTTATTCTCCCTATCTCCCCGCTTCCCCACCTCCCCTGCTCTCTTCACTGTCACCTGTCACCTGTCACCTGTCACCTACTCCCTATGGATATAATTCTTTGTCACACAACTGCTGATTTTGATGCTTTAGGGGCGGCTGTGGGGTTAACTTGCCTCAAGCCGGGTAGTAAGATTGTCTTGACTGGGGGAGCGCATCCACCGGTGCGGGATTTTTTGGCTTTGTATCGAGATGAATATTCCCTGATTGAAAGGCGTTCTGTCAATCCTGAAAAAATCCGTTCTTTGATGGTTGTGGATACTCAACAGCGCGATCGCCTGGGTAAAGCTGCTGCATGGTTCGATTTACCCAATGTCCAAGAAATAGTAGTTTATGACCATCATCTCGGACAAGATAGCGATATTCCCACGACAAAATTATATGTTGATAAAGTGGGCGCTACCACGACTTTAATGGTGGAAGAATTACAAAAACGGCATATTTCTATTAATGCTGCTCAAGCAACAGTGATGGCGTTAGGTATTCATGTTGATACTGGTTCTTTAACATATAACCAATCTACATCTAGAGATGCTTTTGCTTTGGCTTGGTTGATGCAGCAAGGGGCAAGTTTATCTGTAATTTCAACTTATCGTGAGCCGGGTTTATCGCCTCAGTTGCAACAATTATTATCTGAATCTCTGGAAAATTTAGAATATGTTTGTTTGCGGGGATATACCATTGGTTGGGTTATTCTAAAAACTGATAATTTTGTACCTGGTTTATCAGCTTTAGCATCAGAATTGGTAGAGTTAACAGAAATTGATGCCTTACTTTTAGCCAATGAATATCTTTTAGATGATGGAAAATTTAGATTAACAGTAATTGGTAGAACCCAAATTCCCCATACAAATCTTAATAGTTTATTCCAAGTTTTTGAAGGTGGTGGACATTCTCAAGCCGCATCTTTCAATATGAGAACTACTGACTCACAATCAATTTTACAACAACTATTAGCAGGATTAAAATCACAAATTCCCCATCCTCCCACAGCGAGATATTTAATGTCTTCACCTGTGCGAACTATTCGCCCAGAAACTACTATTGCTGAAGCCCAAAGAATTTTACTGCGTTACGGACATTCTGGTTTATCTGTTGTTAATAATCAAGATAAATTAGTGGGTATTATCTCTCGACGTGATTTAGATATTGCCTTACATCACGGCTTTAGTCATGCACCAGTTAAAGGTTACATGACCACTAATTTAAAGACTATTACACCAGATGCTACCCTACCACAAATTGAGTCTTTAATGGTGACTTATGACATTGGACGTTTACCAGTTCTAGAAAACGAAAATCTTGTTGGTATTGTCACTCGCACCGACGTTTTAAGGGAACTACATCAAGCTGATTTAACTGATAAAGAAATAGATCAAAAAAGCGAAACTAATATTACATTACCACAATTACAAGCTAAATTAAAACCCGAACTTTGGCAATTATTAAATATAGCATCTCAAGCAGCAGAAAAACGCGGTTGGCATCTTTATTTAGTAGGTGGTGCAGTCCGAGATTTACTATTAGCAGAAGCCCAAACAGGCACATTAATGATTAATGATATTGATTTAGTTGTTGATGGTTTTCATCAAGCAGCAGATGTAGGTGCTGGTGTAGAATTAGCAAAAGCATTGCAAGAAATTTATCAAGATGCTCGTTTAGAAATTCATGGAGCATTTCAAACTGCTGCTTTATTATGGCATAAACACCCAGAATTAGATTCATTATGGGTAGATATTGCCACTTCCAGAACAGAATTTTATCCTTATCCTGCTGCTAACCCAGAAGTAGAAGCTAGTTCTATTCGGCAAGATTTATATAGAAGAGATTTTACCATTAATGCAATGGCATTAAGGTTAACATCTCCTCGCAGTGGTGAATTATTAGATTTTTTTGGTGGTTTATTAGATTTACAAGCCAAGGAAATCAGAGTTTTACACGCTAACAGTTTTATAGAAGATCCGACTCGTATTTATCGCGGAGTGCGCTTTGCAGTACGGTTTGGATTTGCAATTGAACAGCGAACAAAAGAGTATATTAACTATGCCATAAATAGCGGAGTTTATGATAAAACAACTCAAGAAAATGTCAAAACTCCCGCTTTACAAACTCGGTTAAAAACCGAATTAAAAAATATTTTAGAAGCTTCCTATTGGCAGTCTGCTTTACTGTTATTGGATAATTTGGGGGCTTTACAATGTATCCATCCTAGTCTAAAATTAGATATTGATATTTTACAAGAATTACGTTTATTAGAAAAATTAATTATCATCTATTTGCGAAGCTGTGAAAAACAACAAATATTACATCCTTTTTCACATCCTTGGCAAATGCGTTTAGAGTTATTAATTGCCCATTTAGAACCGCAATATCGAGCAAAGGTAGCGAAAAATCTGCAATTAGCTGATGATAGTATTAATAGATTAAAGAAATTATCAGAAATGCAAACAGAGGTAATTCAATTATTACCAAGTTGTGAATTACCGAGTCAAATTGTCCACGTATTAAAAAAATATGATGCACCAACTTTGATGTTAGTTGCTTTGAAAAGTCCCCGCAAAGTTAGACGTAAAATCTGGTATTATTTAACTAATTTGGCAAATGTCCAACCTTTGTTAAATGGCAATGATTTAAAAAAATTGGGTTATAAACCCAGTCCAATTTTTAAGCAAATATTGGATAATTTATTGACTGCTACTCTTGATGGTACAATTAAGGATGAATCTGAAGCGCGGGAATTTTTAGCTAAACATTATCCTCGTTAATTTTAGTTAATTTTCATCTTGTCAGAATCAGGATGTCCAGGATTTTAAGATTTACAGGATGTTGATTTTAAAATTTTTAATTTGAATTAGTAATTTATATTTAGAAAAATGCTGTTATCTAATTCTGAAAAATACTACCTTAAACACCAACCAAAAATTAATCAATTACCATCATGTAAATCCTTTAATCCTGGTTATCCTGATTCTGACAATTTCTATTTTTTTATCTCACGCTCCAGACGCAGAGAAAACAGAGAAAATGCAAAAATTATCTGCGTTTATCTGCGTTTAATTTTTGATATTTCATCCTGTACATCCTTTAATCCTGGATATCCTGATTCAGACAATTTCTATTTTTTTATCTCACGCTCCAGACGTAGATAGAAAAAGAGATAAAATATCAATAATATGATATTATAATTATAACCTAAAATTTCATGATTGAAAATTACACATCATGCCAGAAAATAACATTAAAGAAATTATTTTTCTAGTGGAAGAAGATGATGAAGGAGGTTATATTGCTAAAGCAATTAATCAATCAATTTTTACTCAAGCTGACAGTCTTCCAGAACTACGAGAATTAATTAAAGATGCTGTTCATTGTCATTATCCTGATATACAAAATCGTCCCCAATTAATTCGTTTACATATTGTTCGAGATGAGGTAATTGCTTCATGAAATTACCTAGAGATTTATCAGGGTCAGAACTTGCTCAAGCTTTGCGTAAACTAGGATATATGATTGATCATCAAACAGGTAGTCATATTCGCTTAACTACTCAAGAAAATGGTGAACATCATATTACTATCCCTAATCATAGTCCTATTAAAGTTGGAACTCTGAGCGCAATTTTACGAGATGTGGAAAATCATTTTAATTTGACTCGTGAGGAATGTATAAATCTATTATTTTAAAACTGAAGAAATAGAGATCAATTACATCCTGTACATCCTTTAATCCTGGATATCCTGATTCAGACAATTTCTTTTTTTTATCGAACCACTCCAGACACAGAGAACACAGAGAAAATACAAAAATCATCCGCGTTTATCTGCGTTCATCTGCGTTTGATTTTTGATATTTCATCCTGTACATCCTTTAATCCTGGTTATCCTGATTCTGACATTTCTTTAATTATTTTCATTGTCTCTACACTCACTGTACACACTCTCATCAACAGTTCTATTACCTGTTCTTTATAATCTGCAAACCGATAGGTATTAAACTTTTCCGCAATGGTGGGATCTTTGGGTTTCTTTTCTTTATATTGATCTAATATCCATTCTAATGCACTCCGATTTCCTAGCATATATTCCCAAGCTATATCAGGAACTCCTGTTAATGTGGTAATATCATCTAAGATGATTACACCTTTATTTTTATCTGCTTTTAGTTTAACTTTGATGGTTTTTTGGTTGTCTTTTAAGGGAATATCCACACGGGTTAATTGATAAGGTGTGACTGTTTCATAATTGATATGTAATTCCATGAGTTGTTTTCCCCAGTTTACCCATTTTTGGAAGTTGTCGTAATAGGGTAAGCGGGGAAATTCTCGTTTTAAATTGAGTTCGTATTTTTTGCGGTATTCTGGGTTATGTAATACTGCATAAGTATAATAAAAGATGTCTATTTTGGTGATTGTTTCATCTTGATAATGGGTTTGAAATTGATTTATTCCCCAGTCGGTTATGTTATCAATATGGTTTCCATTTTCGTCATAAGTATATAATGCAAAACAACTAGATCCTCTTGCACAAAAATTCAAATCACATAAAGTATTAATAGCTAAAAGAAGAATATCAGTCTGTTCATTATTCGCAAAACAAATAACATAATTACTAGAACTCTTTTTAGGGAAAAATAAATGCTGTGAACCTTTTATATCAATGGGAATATAACTAAAATAGATATATCTCTTTACGAAAGGTCTATAATGTGATTCTCTTAAATCTTGTCTATTAAAAACATCTGTTTTTTCTTTTCTTAATTTATCTCTTTTAATTCTTGAACTCCATTTAATTAGATTTCTTTCACCAAGAAACTTATCTACAATAGGATTATCTTCTTGCTTTATATCTTGATACTTGTTATCTTTTTTATATTGAATCCATCTTTGAACTTCATGATTATATTCATCAATAAAGAATATACTTTTATTTTCTAAATTTTCTAAATCAATATCATAGACCCATTCATCTCTATTAGTAGCAACTCCATTAGAAAATACCTCAAAAATAGATTTATTTTTTTTATCACCTATAGAAATTAGATCATCAAAATCATTATCAGTTAAATTAACCCAGTTATTTTGATGATCAGGTTTAATATGTTCAAAAGCGAAATAGTCAAATTTAGTTTTTGCTAAAAAATCGAGTTTTTCTTGTGCTGAATTAAAATTTTCAGTATTACAATACATAATTAGACAAGGTAGCTTATTTTTGGATTTTATTTTAATCATAAAAGTAATAGCAACACCAGTAATAATATTAAAAACATTACCTGTTGTATCACCTTCTCTGATATCTCCTCCTAAGTCTATTATATAAATATAATCAAATTCATTGACTACACTTTTTCTAAAACCATCAAAACCTTTTGCGTTAATGAAAGATGAATTAGTAATAAAAGCAATAATTCCATTATCTCCTAATCTATCAGTACCCCAACGAATAAAACGAGAATACATATCATAAACTTTAGTTTTTTGTGCTGTACTTTCCTTAACATAAGTAGCCTTAATTAACTTATCTATCTCTGAGTATATACGATTTTTATTATTATCATTTTCATTAGCTTGATTTGCATTATAAGGAGGATTCCCAATAATAACCGAAATAGTCCTATCATTTTGTCTTTTGATTCTAGCAGTATTCTCCACAGTCATAGCAAACAAATCCAATTGCTTACCCTCAAAAGACGTATTATCCAAAGTATCCACAAAACAAATATTTTTAAACTCCTCATAAACCCCCATTTTCTGTTTATAAGTATATTCAATATTCAAATTCGCTATATAATAAGGTAAAATTGCCACCTCATTACAATGAATCTCATGTTTATATTTATGCTGTAAACTATGGGGAGGTAAATAATCAATCAACTCAGTAATAAACGTACCCGTACCCGTCGCAGGATCTAAAATTTCTACATCTTTATCTCCTAACAACTTACCAAAATGCTTATGTACTAAAAAATCCGTACTTTCTATCATAAACCTGACAATTTCATTCGGAGTATACACAATACCCAACCTATCCGCAGCTTTAGGATTATATGCTTTATAAAAATTCTCGTATAATGCTTTGAGAAACTTCTGTTTTTCTTGATGGTTGACAATATTAGCAGCAGTTCTTTTAATTACCGCATAATATCTTTCAATACTTCCCAACGTATTCCGCTTTAAACTTCCAGTAAAAAAGGTATAAATTACCCCTTGTAATTCCCGCGCAACATTATTTTCTTGATGAAACTGCGACTCACTGAAAATATTAATAAAAATATCCTCAGTCAAAATATGTTGAATCATCATTTCCCGAATATCTAACAATGTAATTTCCGGGTTAATAGACTTTTTACAAAGTTCCCAAAATTTGTTTCTAGCAGTTTCAAATAAAGTATTATTTCCCTCTTGACAATCAATCAATTTTCTGAGAGAATCTAATATAATGGGAATATCTTGTTTAAATATTTCTATCGCTTCTCGAAAGTCCCGGACTTCAGGGCGGACAAAATCTATAAAGTTATTAATAATACCATCTAGCGCGTCTGTATCTTGCATAGAAACGCGCTGAGTTTCTGTACCTGCTTGAATTAAAACCGCAGTTTGGCAATCTTCAAATAAAATATTACTATCAGGATAACCCTTATTTAATTTCTTCTCAATTTCCTGATCTAAATTATCATATTGATCCTTACTTTCCCAATAACCCCAATCTAACCGCAAAGCATCTTTAATTGTTCCGTCGGGATAAACGACTTTACCATTTGGTAGTTTAAAATCTAATTCAGGAATTAGTAAAAAATCACGGGGTTTACAATATTCATTTAACAGGTTTTGAAAAGCAACGCGAATAGATGTTTCTTTGCGAGAACCACCAAACTGGATGATTTTTTGGACTTCGGTTTGATATTGAGTGACTAAGAGTCTTGACATATTACACCTTAACAATCAACTAAAAATTAATCAATTACTATCCTGTAAATCCTTAAATCCAGGAAATTCTGAATCTAAAAATCATCTGCGTTTATCTGCGTTTATCTGCGTTTAATTTTTAATATTTAATCATGTAAATCATCTAATCCTGGACATCTTGCATTCTGATAAATCCTGATTGTGACAATTTAATTATTATACTTAATTTAAATTGAACTAATAAATATTTAATATTAAATTAAATATATTGCAATAAATATTTACGTATGTATTCATAATTATTTAGATATTAAAATTATTGAATAATTCCAGTATTTGAGGGATTACCAGCTAAAATTATACAAATTCATTAGCAGCCCAATACTGATAAACTTCTGAATGATAGTCAACACCTGATGCTGAATGCAAGTTATAATTTTCTTGCGGAGCAACTTTACAAAAATTTATGAGTAATCCCCTTGTGCAAGCCTTTTTTGTAGGCAGAGCAGTAGCAGAAGTAATTAATGAGCGTGTAGAAGTCGCCTTGACCGATGCTTTGAGCGAACTGGGTAAATTTGATGCTGAAGCCAGAGAACAGTTACGCCAGTTTACAGAGGAAGTCATAGCACGAGCTAATCGGGCTGCCGAAGCCTCAGAAACTGGAACAACCACAGGTAGCGGTGCATCTGGTGTAGGTTCAACAGACTTACAAGCAGAAATTGACGAATTGCGGGCAGAAATCGCCTTATTACGCACTGAATTACAAAAATATCGCAGTGCGTCAAAATAGATAAAGGGAACAGGGAACGGGGAACAGGGAACAGGGAATAGGGAATAGGGAATAGGGAATAGGGAAAAATAACATTTATTACCCATTACCCGTTACCCATTACCCATCACCCATCACCCATCACCCATTACCCATTACCCATTACGAAGAGTGTCTGTTATTAGTGGAGATTCCGTGAATACCCAACGGTACGAAAAAAATATGGAACAAGGTTATTCAGGTAAGGCTTACCGTTGGAATCGGGAAACATACTCTAGCAAACGCCGCTTTGTGGATATTTGGTCTTTTGTTTTGACTTTAATGTTCAAAATTTGGCGGTATAATAAAGCTTGGAGTTATCCTGGGGGTGTAACGGAAGCTGAACAAGCTGCTAGACGTAAAGCCCAAGCTATCTGGATTAGAGAGACATTTTTAAATTTGGGACCGACTTTTATTAAAGTTGGTCAGCTGTTCTCTACCCGTGCTGATATCTTTCCTAGTGAATACGTGGAAGAGTTATCTAAGTTACAGGATAGAGTACCAGCTTTTAGCTATGAACAAGTAGAGGCAATTATTGAGCAGGAGTTAGGTAAAAAAATTCCTGAACTATTCCACAGTTTTGAACCAGTTCCCCTGGCTGCTGCTAGTTTGGGACAAGTTCACAAAGCTGTGTTACATTCTGGAGAATCGGTAGTTGTCAAGGTGCAACGTCCGGGACTCAAAAAGCTGTTTGAAATAGATTTACAAATTCTCAAAGGTATTGCCCGCTACTTCCAAAATCATCCTAAATGGGGACGGGGACGAGATTGGATGGGTATTTATGAAGAATGTTGTCGCATTCTCTGGGAGGAAATTGATTACCTAAATGAAGGGCGCAATGCTGATACTTTTCGCCGCAATTTCCGCGCTTATAACTGGGTGAAAGTACCCAGGGTTTATTGGCGTTATGCTACTTCTAGGGTCATTACTTTGGAATATGTCCCCGGAATTAAAGTGAGTCAATATGACGCTTTAGAAGCTGCGGGTGTGGATCGGAAAGCGATCGCTCGTTATGGCGCTCAAGCATATTTACACCAATTACTCAATAACGGTTTCTTCCACGCTGATCCCCACCCTGGTAATTTGGCAGTTAGTGCCGATGGTGCTTTGATTTTCTACGACTTCGGGATGATGGGAACAATTAAATCCAATGTCCGCGAAGGACTAATGGAAACTTTGTTTGGGATCGCTCAAAAAGATGGCGATCGCGTGGTACAGTCTCTGATTGATTTGGGTGCGATCGCACCAATAGACGACATGGGTCCGGTGCGGCGTTCTGTCCAGTATATGCTGGATAACTTCATGGATAAACCTTTTGAAGCTCAATCAGTGGCCGCCATCAGCGAAGACCTCTATGAAATAGCTTACAATCAACCATTTAGATTTCCAGCAACTTTTACCTTTGTCATGCGGGCTTTTTCTACCCTAGAAGGGGTGGGAAAGGGTTTAGACCCAGAATTTAATTTTATGGAAGTTGCCCAGCCTTATGCAATGGAACTTATGACTAATAGTAGTGGTTCAGAGGGGAATAGTTTCTTGAATGAATTAAGTCGTCAAGCAGTACAAGTCAGTAGCACTGCTTTAGGTCTACCACGTCGATTAGAAGATACACTGGATAAACTAGAACGGGGTGATCTTCGTCTGCGGGTTCGTTCCCTAGAAACAGAACGTCTATTAAGGCGACAAACTAGTATTCAAATGGGAATGAGTTATGCTTTGATCATCAGTGGATTTACAATTTCTGCTACGATTCTTTTGGTGAATCATTATGTATGGTTAGCAGCAGTAGCAGGTTTAATTGCTGCCGGAGTTTCACTTGTACTTCTCCGCCTAATTTCACGCCTTGACCGTTATGATCAGAAGTATTAATTATTGCTGCACAAATTTATGAAACTTAACTTCGCGGGTTTGACCGATCCGGGACTTATTCGTTCTAATAATCAAGATGCTTACTATATAGACCCGGAAGGACGGTTTTTTATAGTTGCTGACGGTATGGGCGGTCATGCAGGAGGAGAACAGGCAAGTCACATTGCTGCCCAAGAAATTCGGGCGTATTTAGAAGCAAATTGGCAATCTTCTCAATCTACGTCAGCATTATTAGAAAAAGCTTTGCTGGCAGCTAATAAAGGAATTTTACAGGATCAGCAAAGTCATCCTGAACGTGCTGATATGGGAACTACTGTTGTTGTAGTAGTTTTCCGTGACTCAGAACCACCTTTTTGCGCTCATGTGGGAGATTCAAGATTATACCGTTATCGCGAATCCCAATTAGAGCAAATCACAGAGGATCATACTTGGATCGCTAGAGCTATCAAACTTGGTGATATCTCCGCCGAAGAAGCCCGGGTACACCCCTATCGTCATGTGTTATCACGCTGTTTAGGTCGTGAAGATGTGCATCAGGTTGATATACAAACATTAGATATCAAGGTTGGCGATCGCTTACTTTTATGTAGTGATGGACTCACGGAAGAACTCGTCGCTCCCCAAATTAAAACTTGCCTTGACAATTTTCCTGTACTTGATAAAGCTGCTTTTTCTTTGGTTGAAGCAGCAAAAGAGGAAGGTGGACACGACAACATTACTGTTGTCCTTGTAGTTGTTGAGGAAAATTCATAATAGGGAATAGGGAATAGGGAATTAGGGGTTGCTGAATAACTATGAAAACTTTACAGGTAAAGGGTTTTACCGATTTGGGCTTTCAAAAAGTGCAAGCTTTTATGAGGTGGCAACTGAAAAACTTTGCACTTAATTCCTAATTATCTATTCTTCCCATATCCCCATCTTCCAATGCCCAAAAACCAACAAAGTAAATATACTCAGCATTTTGTTCAATTTGAGCATTTTTTATGTTAGCAAATTGCTAAAAATATCTTTAAGTCTTTCAATTCACCTGATGAGGCTAAATTTACATTAGACATCTCCGAAAAAGATGTAGGGACAATTCATGAATTTTCCCTACCAAGGGTTTCAGGTTATGCTTATGTAATTTTCGGAGATATCTATATATTTAGAAAATTGAAATTTTGAAATTCTCGCCCTTGTTAGTCCCAACTGCAAGGATCAACAATCAAGCTCAAATAAATCTACTGTAAAAATCCTTGATTGGTCCATAAGTCTACTTACATAAAACCTGCTTTCAGGAATCATGGGCTTAAAACATTAGATTTAAACGCAAGATTTAGAAACAGAAAAACTAAACGCAAGGTACTGGGCAATTTGTCAAACAATTGTTATCTTTCTTAATACAGAGGAAAAACAAATGCTGAAAACAAATATCAGCCCAAGTCTCACGCCCTTGGCTTTTCTGTCACCAATATCACTGTTAAGCGTTGTTTTTTGAGGTTTTAACTATGAATCAACCAATAGAGCTTTCCTTGGAACAGCAATTTAGCATTTGTTCATTTGCTACACAGGTCAAGAACATGAGCCATGAACAAGCACAAGAGTTTTTGGTTAAACTCTATGAACAAATGGTTGTCAGGGAAGCAACTTATAAAGAGCTTCTCAAGCATCAGTGGGGATTAGATTCAGGTTCCACTATGGCATAGAGTAGGTTTGCTTTTGTCGCAGTGGGCGACCTCCTTCTGCTATATAAAACCTAGACAAAGCTAGACTTTACTTTCTACTTCAACGGGAGCATGGGAGCGGTTATCCCTCTGTAGACTTTCACGGTGTAGCCCAACGCTATTGTGTTCCAATTAAGTTTCTGAAAAAGACTACCACCATCATTGCTTGGTTTTCGCGTCGGCAATAGTCTCAATTCAATACTTGATATCACCGTATTATATATCAAGTAGTTGATTTTTTCCGGAAAATATATTGATTTTTGTCAATATAAGTATAGTTTTGTCTATGAAATTGTCAACTTAGGACAAGCTCTTGATCTCACAGGATCTGACACAAGTAAATTCAGTAATCATATTTCAGTCTAATAATGCCCAGACCAATTTTGTAGAAGAGGCTATTGTATATAGCTGAAACTAATTTAGTGGAATACAAAAATTACCCAAAAAGCTCATATCTCAAAGAATAGAGCCGTTTGTTGTTTGCTTCCTCCTGCTGCCAAGGATGTCGGCATTTTTTTCTTACTTCGAGAGTGCAGTTAATTAAATTCAGCTTTCCATTTTATATAACTATAATTTGCGTTAATCAAGAAATTTTATTTACAAAACTTTACTTATTATCCAGATACCAGATATATCAAAGGATGAACCAGTATCAATAAGGAAGAAAGAGTCTAAAGAATGAATTATTTATTACTTCTCTGTTGAAAGTTGATGAATAATGAATTATATTCAAAATAATGCAATATAATATTGTGCATTATTGAGGTAATTTCATGAGTACCACGAGTTTTCGGCTTGATGATGACTTGCAAGAGAAACTTGAGATCACTGCTAACCGTACTAAGCGTTCTAAAGGTTGGATAATAAATGATGCTCTCCGTAGGTATATTGAGCAGGAAGAACTTAAACAAAGGATATTGGAAGAAACTCAAGACGCTTTAGCTGATATTGAAGCCAGTCGTGTAGTATCAGGAGAAGAGGTGATGAAATGGTTGGAGACTTGGGGAACTGCGGCTGAAACTAAGCCTCCTTTGCTATGAAATTAGAGTTTTCGGAAAGTGCAGTTCAAGATTTGATTCGGTTACGTGAGTTTATCGCGGTTCATAATCCCAAAGCGGCAGAACGCATATCTCTGCGGCTGCGACAAGCGATCGCAAAACTTGTACTGCATCCCGATATAGGGCGTTCTATACCGGAACTTGAAAATGTCCGTGAACTTGTAGCTGGTGATTATGTTGTGCGATATTTACGTCTTGAGGATGGGATTTTTGTATTAAGAATATGGCACGGTAAGGAGTTTCGTGATTTTGGGTAATTTTAAATGGCAATCAAAAAATAAATCCAAAATTAACCCAAAAATTGGCAGACTTTTTTCATGTAGAAGCAAGTATATTTTCTCAATACCTTAGCCAAAAAAAGAGCCTTGATAATTTCCGGCAAAACTGGCAAAACTAACGCACTTACGGTTAGTTGATGGGGTGTCGGCGATTAGTCAGAGATTATGACTTTTATCCCACATTCCGCACTTCGTTTTGTAACATACAAAGACTACAACAATTGGGGTTAATGGTCGTTGAATAGCGAACTGCTTGCAGCAGCGCTTCGCTATCGCCAAAGGTCTGTAGACTACACGTTTAAATACTGAATTATGTCAACATTTTTTGTAAAAATAATTGAAGTATTAACGTATTACATTTTGAAGTGCGGAAAGTCGGTTATAAATTTTTGTCCAAGGCTATTTTACGAACGCTTTGCCCTTACGACTCCTGACTCCTGACTCCTAACTCCTGATGTATTTACTTGACTTGACGTTCTAGGCTGGCCTCCATGGTACTAGTGAGAAAATGACCTGCTAAGATACCGCTAGTCAGGTAGTAACTATCTTCTGAAATCTGGTGTAAAGTTTCAAAACCGCTGCGACGTTCGCGATCGCCCAGGACCCAATAACGCTGTACGATGGTATCTGGGCAAATCCAACCTTCACCTTCAATCTGTCCAAATATATTGTGCTGAAGCAAAAAAGTATATTGGCGATCGCCTTCATGCAGTCTACCTTTATATTGGCAAGATATTTCTGAACGATCGCTACCAGGAAAAACCAACTTTGTCGCCATAGAAAACCAATCATCACGATCCCAAACTACCAAAGTCATACCTTTAAAGCTAATCGGCATACTATTTCTTTCCAACCAACTTCCTTGCATGATCCAGCGTCCTGGTTCCAATAAAAAACTGTGAGCCACCTTATAAATTCCTTTGATTTTTCAACAACAATAATCTTAGGAGTCAGGAGTCAGGAGTTATTGATTTTGGATTTTGGTCAAGCAGTGAGTTCTTGGGGGTTTCCCCATGAGCAACTGCTGTTAGCGTAACGTGCCGGAGGCATCACCCGAAGGTATTGTTTTTGTGATTTCCAATCTAAAATCTAACATCTAAAATCTAAAATTTTCCTCACTTATCACCTGTCACCGGATGTACTTCTCCTAAAACCACTTCTTGATCTGCTCCAGTTGCAACGGGTAAATTACCAGGAAGACCTAACTGTCTCCAGTAGGCTAAAATAGCGAAAGCGATCGCTTCTTTAAACTCTGCACTTACCCCAGCTTCATCTGTAGTTAAAACTTTTACTGATTTCAACAATAACTCTAACCTGTGTTTTAAGTAAAGATTCTGACTACCCCCTCCACATAATAATAAACATTTTGGCATTCGCGGTAAAAAAGCATGGTAACTATTAACAATCGAAGCAGCTGTGAGTTCTGTAATTGTTGCCAGCACATCTGCTGGACTAAGTTGATATGCTTGGCAGTCTTGTAAACACTGATGTAGATAAGTTACACCAAATAACTCCCGACCAGTAGATTTAGGGGGTGGTAAACGAAAATAATCTTGACTTAGCCATTTTTCTACCAATGGATAACAGGGACTACCTCTAGCAGCCCAACTACCATTTTCATCATAACTTTTAGCACCATTGCTAAAATATTGCACTGCCAAATCCAAGAGACTATTTCCAGGACCAGTATCCCAAGCCAGAATTTGATTTAACCAGTCATCACGCCGGGGAGGTAGATAAGTTACATTACCAATACCACCAACATTTTGAATACAACGTGCTTCCTGGGGATGACTCAGTAAATAGGCATCGACTCTAGGAACAAGAGGCGCACCATGACCACCAACAGCAATATCAGCCACACGGAAATTACTAATAGTAGTAATGCCTGTCAGGCGAGAAATTAAAGCACCCCGGCCAAGCTGCAAACTGTAACCTAATGATTGGAGATAGGGGAATGGTGACTGATGACTGGGTAAAATATTTCCTGAAACAGAATTTTCTGAAATAGAAAACCCTGGAGGTCGATGGTAAACAGTTTGACCGTGAGAACCGATAAGGGTGGCAGGGGGATAACCGACTTGAATATTTTGGGCTGCTTGGGCAAAAACAAGAGCGATCGCATCATCTATTTCTGCCAGTTCTGCCATTGAGATAGGCGCACCGGCACAGATAGCCAATATTTTTTCTCTTAGTGCAGCAGGGTAAGGATAGGTTTTCCCGGCTAATAATTCAACTTTCAGATCCAAATCTGTACCAACAATTTCTACCAAGGCAGCATCTATCCCATCCACAGATGTGCCACTCATTAAACCTATAACACGAGTCGGGTGCATTGACAGAGATTCTGGTGTGATTTTAAAAGGTAGTTTAACTTAAATGTTACCTTGATGAAAACCATTTATACAATCGTGAATCGGGAGCATCCCAATTTTGAAAAAATAATCGCAGCAACACTAAAAAATATCTTAAACTCTCTTACCTTTGTGTCCTTTGCGTCCTTTGCGGTTCAATCATATCAAGACCTTGGATCATTTTTACCGTTAGATCAAAATAAATTTACACATTTGGGATGCTCCCCGTGAATCTGTTAAGTCCTGATTTAAGTAGTCGTGCAAAATAAATTTTATATTTGGGAGTGGAATGCTCAGGGAATAGGAATTAAGGAAAACAGACATTTTGGTTTTCACTCAATATGTTGAATTAATTTTGCTTGGGTACTGAACAATTATTCTGACTCCTGAATCCTGACTTTTAAATTTTTAATTTTTTCCAGTGGCAATAATATGTAAATCAATATTTTTGAGCAACCCTACCAACTTTTGAATTAAAGAACCTTTCAGCAGAATTTCCCAACGAGAACGCCTACTCTCACCAATGACGACTTGAGTAATATGATATTTTTCAGCGACTTCTGCAATTGCCTTAGCAATATTACTATTACTTACCCGAATAAAAATTCCATTAAATTCTTTACATAAATTTTCACAAATATCAATATGTAGGCTTTCTTCTTTAGTTAAAAAATCGTCAGGATTAGCCACAAATAAAACATACAAAGGAGCATTCATATAACCAGCCAATCTTGCGCCCCGACGTAAAAGTTGTACAGAATTAGGATAAGTAGATACACAAATTAAAACTCTTTCGTGAACACCAAAACTTTGACCTTTGGGTATAGAAGCAATAGCATCTTCTTCTACATTATCAGCAACTTCCCGTAAAGCCAATTCTCGCAAAGCGATTAAATTACGTCTTTGAAAAAAGTTATCTAAAGCTGATTTAATTTGATCATGGGCATATATTTTGCCTTCTAATAACCTTTCTTCCAAAGTTTCTGGCGTTACATCAACAACGACTACCTCATCAGCAACTTCTAAAATTTTATCGGGGACTCGCTCACGCACAACTACACCCGTAATTCTTGCTACTATATCATTAAGACTTTCCAGGTGTTGAACATTCATAGTTGAGTAGACATCAATACCTGCTGCCAAAACAACTTCTACATCTTCATAACGTTTTTCTCGTGGTGAACCAGGAACATTAGTATGGGCAAGTTCATCGACTAATACTAATTGAGGACAACGGTTAATAATTGCCTGAGTATCCATTTCTGGTAACATTAAATCACCACGAGACCATAATTTTGGCGGTATGTTTTCTAAACCTTCAGCTTTTTCTGCCGTTTCTTTACGTCCGTGAGTTTCCACAAGTCCGATAACAACATCAATACCTTCCTGTTTGAGTGCGTGTCCCTCTTCCAACATTCTGTAGGTTTTACCTACCCCTGGAGCCATGCCAATAAAGATTTTGTGTTTTCCTTTTCCTTGGAAATACATAGAATCAGTGTCAATTGATTATTAATTTTGCTGACGGTTAATTTCTTGCAAATCTAGAGCATAATTTAAACGCAAAACATTAACTCCTGGTTCACCAAAGATACCTAAAAATCTGCCATCAGTATACTTATTAATTAAAGGGATAATTTCATCTTCTTTAATGCCCCGTGCTTGTGCAACTCTGGCTAACTGCTGACGTGTTGCCTTCAAAGAAATATGAGGATCTAAACCAGAACCAGAAGAGTAAATTAAATCAGCCGCAGGTTGTATATTTTCATCTTGAAACTGAGTTGCTTCTTCAATAATTCTATTAGTTAGTTCTGAATTACTAGGAGCAAGATTACTACCCCCTGATATACCAGTTGGTCTGGCTATTCTACCTTGGCTATATCTCACAGCACTGGGACGACCATGAAAATATTGATCTGATGTAAAAACTTGACCAATCAAAGATGAACCAATGGGTTGAGCATCTATATTTAAAACAATACTACTATTAGCTGAAGAAGGGAATGCCAACTGACCAAACCCTAATATTGCCAAAGGATAAATAATTGCTGTTAACAACCAAAGTAATAAAATCATCCGCATAGCACGGACAGTTTCTCTAATAAACCCCATAATTGGTAATTGGTGATTGGTAATTGGTAATTGGTGATTGGTAATTGGTGATTGGTAATTGGTGATTGGGAAAAATAAAATTGATTACCCAGTCCCCAGTCCCCAGTCTCCGATTAAGCTAAACCTGCAACTGTAATTAGCATATCTATGAATTTAATAGCAATAAATGGAGCAATTACACCACCTAAGCCATAAAGAAAAATATTGCGTTGCAGAAGTTGATTGGCTGTTAAAGGCCGAAATTTGACACCCTTCAATGCTAAAGGAATCAAAACCGGAATAATCAAAGCATTATAAATCAGTGCCGATAATACAGCCGAATTCACACTGGTTAACTTCATAATATTCAAGCCTTGTAAATTAGCAGCTGCAAAAATTACTGGTATAATGGCAAAATATTTAGCAATATCATTGGCGATAGAAAATGTCGTCAATGCCCCACGAGTAATCAATAATTGTTTACCAATACTAACGATATCAATGAGTTTGGTAGGATCAGAGTCTAAGTCCACCATATTAGCAGCTTCCTTAGCAGCTTGAGTACCCGTATTCATAGCTACACCAACATTAGCTTGAGCTAAAGCAGGAGCATCATTAGTTCCATCTCCGGTCATGGCCACCAGTTTACCTTCTGCTTGTTCCCGCTCGATGACGCTGATTTTATCTTCTGGTGTAGCTTCGGCGATAAATTCATCTACTCCTGCTTCTTTAGCAATAACAGAAGCGGTGATGCGGTTATCTCCAGTTAACATCACGGTACGGACTCCCATGCGCCGCAGTTGCTCAAAACGTTCGCGAATACCAGGTTTAACAATATCTTTGAGATAAATCACCCCATAGATTTCATTATCGAGACAAACAGCTAAAGGCGTACCTCCTTGATGAGAAACTTCCTCATAAGCAGTATCTAATTCTGGAGTTTCCCGTCCATTGCGAGAACGAACAAAACCTTTAATTGCTGCCACCGCACCTTTTCGTGCCTCATGTCCACCAGGAAAGTTAGTACCACTGATGCGGGTTTTGGCGGAAAATTCTACTCCTTGGGCTTGTTTGCGGTCTATATCAAATTTTGCGCCAAATTTTTCTGCCAAGCGGATAATAGATTTACCTTCTGGAGTATCGTCAAAGATACTGGCAGCTAAAGCCACATTAGCAATTTCCGACATTGAGTGACCGTTGATGGGTATAAAAGCTTCTGCTAAACGGTTTCCCAAAGTGATTGTACCTGTTTTATCTAAGACTAAAGTATTTATATCTCCACAGGCTTCCACTGCCTGTCCTGAAGTAGCAATGATGTTAAATTGGGCGACTCTATCCATACCCGCAATACCAATAGCACTAAGTAAACTCCCAATGGTGGTAGGTATGAGTGCAACCAAAAGGGCAATTAATACGGTAACGCTCACAGGACTGTTGACATAGTAGGCAAAGGCGGGCAAGGTGGCGACTACAAACAAAAATGCCAAGGTCAGCACTGACAGTAAAATTGTTAAAGCAATTTCATTAGGTGTTTTAGTGCGTTCTGCTCCTTCTACTAAGTTGATCATCCGGTCAATAAATCCTTTACCGGGGTCAGCAGTAATACGGATGATTAATTCATCGGAGATAATGCGCGTCCCACCGGTTACAGAACTGGCAACATCTGAACCTGATTCTTTGAGGACTGGGGCTGATTCACCGGTAATGGCTGATTCATCAACAGAAGCGACACCCATAATCACTTCCCCATCGGCGGGGATGATATCACCTGCAACTACATGAACGGTATCGCCTTTTTTCAGTTCCGTGGAAGGGATTTCTGTGATTGTGCCATCGACGACAATTTTTTTGGCGATGGTTTCTGATCTGGTAGACCGCAAAGCATCAGCTTGGGCTTTACCTCTTCCTTGTGCCAATGCTTCGGCGAAATTGGCAAAAAGCACAGTGAAAAATAAGATAACTGTAACTAAACCGTTGAAAGGCTGGGGGTTTTTCTGGGTGACGGGTCCAAATATGGGGGGATAAATTGTGGCTGCTAGGGTAATGATTGTTCCCAACCACACCAAAAACATGATGGGATTTTTAATGGCATATTGGGGAGATAGCTTCACAAAGGTATCTCTCATTGCCCTAGTGTAGAGTCCTTTGGTACTAATCCTGCGTGTTTTTTTGCGTTTGAGACGGCGATCGCTAGGACGGGGACGAGAAGATTTAGGTCTTGGGGTAGTTGCAGCAGAGTTCATAGGAAGAGGTGACAGGTGACAGGTGACAAGTGACAGAAAGAAGGCAAGAGGCAAGAGGCAAAAGTCAAGAGTTGAAAAAATAATTCTTTCTCCTCACTCCTGACTCCTGACTCCTGACTCCTGACTCCTAACTTCCAGATGCTAATTTTAAACCTTCGGCGACTGGACCAAGGGCTAAAACTGGGAAGAAGGTGAGGACGGCTAAAATGATGGTGACAAAAGCTGTAACGGTGGTAAATAGTAACGAGTCGGTTCTGAGAGTACCACGAGTTTGGGGAACTGTCGCTTTACGAGACATACTATCAGCTAAAAGCAAGATGGCAATCATGGGAATGTAACGCCCTGCTAATATGCTGAAACTGCTACTCAAGTTCCACCATAAAGTGTTGTCTTTCAACCCCTCTAGGCCAGAACCATTGTTAGCTGCCGCTGATGCGTATTCATAAACTACTTGGGAAATACCGTGAAAACCGGGGTTACTGATTCCTGATAGGGATATGGGATAAGCTAGGGCGATCGCACTAGGCACTAATACCATGATCGGATGAATCAGTAGGACGACGCTGGCCAGAAATATTTCCCGTTGTTCTATTTTGCGTCCTAAAAATTCGGGGGTGCGTCCTACCATTAACCCAGTTATAAAGACGGTCAGGATCAGATAAATAAATAGGTAGGCTGTTCCTGTTCCTTGTCCTCCCCAAATTATCTGTACAAATAAATTGAATAAGCTAGAAAATATACCTTGGGGCATTAAGGAATCGTGCATTCCGTTGACTGCACCAGTCATGGTAGCGGTGGTTGTTACTGCCCATAATGCTGTTTCTGCCCAGCCAAATCTTACTTCTTTCCCTTCTAAATTCGGTAGTTCTGTGTTTAATGCTTGGTTAATAATGGGATTTCCTTGTACTTCACCCACTGCTGTAACCCAAATCATAACTATATATATGATAAACACCATCCAAAACAGTAACCAAGTTTGTTTTTTGTTGTTAGCAAATACGCCGTAGGTATAAATTAAGGATGAGGGAATTGCTATCATGGCGATGATTTCTAATAAATTAGATGCGCCATTGGGATTTTCAAAGGGATGGGCTGAGTTAGCAGCAAAAAAGCCGCCGCCGTTGTTGCCTAACAGTTTGATAATTTCAAAGGATGCAACTGGTCCTCTAGCTATGTACTGAGTTCCTCCATCTAGGGTTTGGACTGCTAAAGTTCCTTCTAATGTTTGTGGTACACCTAAAGCCAGGAGAGCGATCGCCCCAATAATTGAAAGTGGCAACAATATCCTGGTAATGGCACGGGTAATATCAACGTAAAAATTCCCTAATTTTCTACCTGTTAACCCCCGAATAAATGCTATTCCTACTGCTAAACCTGTTGCTGCTGAGGTAAACATTAAAAACCCTAAAGCTGCTGTTTGGCTAAAATGGCTTAATGTTGTTTCCCCTGTGTAATGTTGCTGATCTGTGTTAGTTAAAAATGATATTGTAGTATGTAGCACTATATCCCATCTGGGCATTCCCAAACCGTTGGGATTCCAAGGCAGTATTCCCTGAAAAGAGATGAGCAAACACACAGAAATACCCATGATCAGGTTACTGGATATTACAGCCCGGATATACTGCCATGCTGTCATTTCTTCTTTTTCACCAACACCTCCCAATAGATATAACATTCTCTCTATCGGGTTCATGATGGGATCAAGTATTGTGCTTTCTCCCAAAAAAACACGGGCTATGTATTGTCCCAATAGTGGTGTGATAGCTATGACCATACATAGGGTTAACGCAATTTGTAAAAAACCTTGTCCCATTTATTTATTACTCGATTACACTGAATTTCTAGCCAGTCAATATTGAAAAATAATACCTAAACTACTGGTAAATTTGATTGCTAAGATTGGATGATGTCTTAATATCACCTGAATTTATCAATCTTGTTGCATTAGTTTCTGGATGTTTGTTGAATTTGTATTTAAGAATATTTCAATTTTACTTAATTGACACTCTTGCAAGAATATAAAAAATCGTGATATTTTTCTTACACTAACACTGTCAATTTGTATAACTTTACACTCTTTTAACCACCTCATTCTATCAGAACTGAGGTTAGCAGATGATTATATTCTATATTTCCGAATTTGAGTAATCATCCTGATTGTGTAAGCATTTTAACCCCCTGTATCCCTTGATTTATCTTGGTTTTCAGTCTCTTTGGCAAGCCATAATGAGCTTGTCCTAAGTTGACAATTTCATAGACAAAACTATACTTATATTGACAAAAATCAATATATTTTCCGGAAAAAATCAACTACTTGATATATAATACGGTGATATCAAGTATTGAATTGAGACTATTGCCGACGCGAAAACCAAGCAATGATGGTGGTAGTCTTTTTCAGAAACTTAATTGGAACACAATCGCGTTGGGCTACAGCGTGAAAGTCTACAGAGGGATAACCGCTCCCATGCTCCCGTTGAAGTAGAAAGTAAAGTCTAGCTTTGTCTAGGTTTTATATCGCAGATTATTTACATTATATTGATGGGGTCTACATCAATTGTTAAGCTCACTGAGGCAGAATTACTAATCTTTCTGATTTCTTCCCAATCTGGTAAATTAGGCAGTGCATCAGGGGCAAATTTCAATAATATTTGCCAGCGATAACGATTAGCTACTCGTAATATACTAGACGGTGCTGGTCCTAATATCTCTAATCCTTCTTGTTCACTAAAATTTGTCGCTATTAGTTGGGCTGTGTTTTCCACTTTTATGGGATCAGAACTACTTAAACGCAATAATATTAATCTGCCATAGGGGGGATAATTAAGTGCTTCTCTTTGTTCTAATTCTGCATCACAAAAAGATTGATAATCATGGGTTTTCACCGCTTCAATGACTGGATGTTCTGGGGTGTAGGTTTGAATAATTACTCTACCTGGATCTTCTCCTCTTCCCGCCCTTCCTGCAACTTGGGTTAAGGTTTGAAATGCTCTTTCACTGGCGCGATAATCTGATAAATGCAGTAACCCATCAGCCGCAACTACTCCTACTAGGGTAACTTGGGGTAAGTCTAAACCTTTGGTGAGCATTTGTGTCCCTACTAATAAGTCTGCTTCACCGTTGGCAAATTGGCTGATCAGGGTGCGATGTGCGCCTTTTTTGCGGGTGGTGTCGCTATCAAAACGAATTGGTTTAATGTGGGGAAATTGGCGTTGTAGTTCCTGGGTTACTCTTTGAGTACCACTACCAAAGAATTTGAGGTAGGGTGAACTACATTGAGGACAGTGTTTAGGGTGTGGTTGACCATAGTTACAATAATGACATTTTAATAACTGGGGTGCGCCTTCTTCTACATGATGATAAGCCAAGGATACATCACAGTTTGGACATTCCAGCACATAACCACAACTACGACAGGAAACAAAGGTGCTATGTCCCCGACGATGAATAAATAATATTCCTTGTTGTTTTCTTTCTTTTAATTCTTCTAAAGCTTGTTGTAGGGATCTACTAAATATTGATCTATTTCCTTCTTTCAACTCTTGACGCATATCCACTATTTCTATTGGTGGTAGGGGTTTGGAGTTGATGCGTTCAGGAAGGGAGAGGTATTGGTGATTGGTGATTGGGTTATTGATCTCTCCTTGTTTTCTGCTTTCTTTGATACTTACCCAACTTTCAAGGGAGGGGGTAGCAGAACCTAAAATTAGGGGGCAGTTTTCTAGTTCTGCACGCCATTGGGCTACTGTGCGGGCGTGGTAGGTGGGGATGGGTGAGTCTTGTTTAAAGCTGCTGTCGTGTTCTTCGTCGAGGATAATTAATCCTAAGTTGGGTAATGGGGAAAAAATGGCGCTGCGTGTACCGATGACTACTTGCGGTTCTCCAGTAAACATTTGTCGCCAGGTGTCGTAACGTTCACCGTCGGAAAGGGCGCTGTGATAAACTTGGACTTTGTTACCAAAACGGGCGCGAAATCTGTCTGTGAGTTGGGGTGTGAGGCCAATTTCTGGGACTAATACTAGGGCTGATTTTCCTTGGTTGAGGAGGGGGGCGATCGCCTGTAGGTAAACTTCGGTTTTTCCTGAACCTGTTACCCCATGTAATAAAATTTGTGCAAATCCATTTAATGATTTGATGGTTTCTAAAGCATTAGTTTGGGCTGGTGTTAATAATTTGGCTTGATCCCCGGCTATTTTGGGTCCTTGTTCTCTGCGTAGTTTTTCCCTGTCTTCAATGACAATGCAACCTTTTTGTTCTAATCCTCTTAAAGTTGAGTGTGTTGTTTGACAAATTTCTAAACACTCAGTTAACCACAACTCACCACCATGATCTCCCAGTATTTTCAATATTTCTTGTTGCCGTTTAGTGAGATTCATGTATCTTCCATGATCAACTAGCGTTACTGCTAGTTTCATCTGTGGTTTAGATTGGGTGAATTTGAAATAGCTTTCTGCCCAGTTTCTATCTATTAATTGTTTTTTTGCCCAATAAAAACCTTTGACTTGACGTTTGAGGTATTGAAAACTGTAATCTCCATCTGGTTGCGATTCGAGTATTTTCAGTATTTCTTTGGCAGCTTGAGAACGTAAAAATTCGGCTGCACCATTGGGAATATTTTCTGGTTTTAGTCGTAAACGACTTTGCGATCGCCCTAATAATCCTGGTGGTAATGCTACCCGAATAACTTGAATTAATGGTGTGTAGTAATAAGCGCCAATACGATTCAGTAATTCCCAATAAGTGCTAGAGAAAAATTCTTTGCTGACTACATCTTGTACTTCCCGAATTTTCTCTAGTCCTAAATTTGCTGGTGGTTGGGATAATAAACGAATCGCTATTCCTCCTACCTGTTGCGCTCCAATGGGAACTGTTAAAATGTCCCCTGGTTTAATATCTAAATGTTCTGGTATCTTATAAATCAATAGGTCTTTGTTAGCTATTTCATCAACTGATAATTCCTGTTCTGGTATTACATCATTTAATAAGTCTTTTTCTACTGTTTCATCATTTGCTACATTCTCTTCTGGTGTCTTATTTGTCTTCGGCGCTAAAGGTTTTGACAAATCTACCAATACTTCAATCCAAGGATAAAGATTTGTTTTGGACTGGTATGATGATACTGGTTCAGCAACTACGAGAGAAGATAAACTTAAATCCTGAATATACATAATTTTTGGCTTTTTAAATAGATATTTGCTCACCCAAATGGATAAAATTAGCCGGGATTACTTAACTGTAACTTTTTAAGTTTACTACAAGTAAACTGTATTTGGCAATACTTTTATTACTTGGGAGACTTGATAATTTTAATTAGGTGTAATCTAATAGACAAATTAATTTCTACAGTATGTGCAATAAATATTTGATGCTAACTACACAAATGGCAGTATCTTAGATATTAATGGCAAGTATTCAGCCGTCAGTTTTCAGCTTTCAACGCTAAAATACAAAGAACAATAACAAATGCACAGAGTATAAATTTCCTCAATTAATGCTGCTAAATCTTTGTTTTTTCTGTTATAAGCTGATTACTGATTACTGATAGCTGAATGCTTACTACAAGAGCTATCTAGATTATAGGTGTAAGCTGATTACTAATTACTGATTACTGATAGCTAAATGCTTACTATTAATGATTGTTTTTTTATCTACTAAATAAGCAGTAGAGATTTTCCACCTATTGATAGATATTCAATAGTTTTTGTATATGAGATGCTTTTATGCAATCAAGATTGTCCGGATTTTAAGCTAAGATTTTTGTAATTTGGATCATTTGGGAAGCTTTAACTTTCTAACTGTAAATCCAACAAAACTTCATGAAAATACATGAAAATTTAACGTATAGGGTCTTTAGATGGAATTTTTATATTTGTTAAGCTGGAGAATGTTTGAGGGGGGTTTGACATATTTGGTGATGAAGAAAAAAATTATAAATATGTCTGCTGGTAGTGGGGAAAGATGGTATTTTGGGTGCAAAGACCATATAAATTGTATCTAGATGTAACCAAAATATGGCAGACAGATACATATTTTCCTTCCGAATCAAGAATTTTCAAGAAGATTGTATTTGGCTGGGTAAATGGGTGTATATGTCGGTAAAAACTAACTATTCTCAAACGAGCAGCTGTCACTAAATTTATGTACCAAACCAAGCAACTATCCCAAAAGGAAACTATGAATCTTGCTGAATTGGGAACAATGGAAATACTGGATAACGCTGCTGATCATGAAGAACCATCACTTGATAGTTTAGATGCAGTAGTATTTGAAGACTCTTCAATTGTGGAAAATTTGGAGTCAGATGAACGAGATGGGGATGAAATGGCAGCGGCACGTCCTTCGGGATATAATAAAACCGAACATGACGATGCTGTGGGCGCTTTTTTTAAGGAAATGGCGCGTTATCCTCTCCTTAAACCTGATGAAGAAGTAGAGTTGGCGCATCGGGTAAGATTTTTAGAAGAAGTAAAAGAATTACAAGCGGCTTTAGAAGCAGAACTGGGACACAACCCCAGCAAAAGCGAGGTAGCTGCTAAGTTTGATATGACGGAAAAACAACTGGAAAGTCGGTTGTATCAAGGTAGGGTAGCGAAGCGGAAAATGATTCGCTCTAACTTGAGATTGGTAGTATCTATTGCTAAACGATATCTTAACCGAGGAGTGCCTTTTCTAGATCTAATTCAGGAAGGGGCTATGGGTTTAAATCGCGCTACAGAGAAGTTTGATCCCGATAAGGGCTATAAGTTTTCGACTTATGCTTATTGGTGGATTCGACAGGCGATTACACGGGCTATAGCTAATGATGCCCGCACTATCCGCCTACCAATTCACATTGTTGAAAAACTCAACAAACTTAAAAAAGCCCAAAGAGAACTTAAACAAAAACTCGCTCGCAACCCGACGGAAGCGGAAATGGCCGAGTCGTTGGAAATAAGCGTTCAACAATTGCGTCAACTGCAACAACTACGCAGGCAAGCATTATCCCTTAACCACCGTGTTGGTAAAGAAGAAGATACGGAACTAATGGACTTGCTAGAAGACGAAGATAACCAGTCTCCAGAAGCAAAAATGAATGAAAATATGATGCGTCAGGAGATATGGGAAGTTTTAGGTGATGTACTTACTCCCAGGGAAAAAGATGTAATTTCTTTACGCTATGGACTGACAACCAGCGAACCCTGTACTTTGGAAGAAGTGGGTAATATGTTTAACCTTTCCCGTGAACGAGTGCGGCAAATTCAAAGTAAAGCGATGCGAAAATTACGCCGTCCTCATATCGCTAAACGTTTAAAAGGTTGGTTAATTTAGGGCAGGAGTCAGGAGTCATTAGTCATTAGTCATTAGTTAAGAAAAATTACACACTTAGCTATAAACTATTTATAGACGTTGAACTATAAGCTAAAAACTAATGACTTTTGATAGTGATTTAATTATCCGGTTTGCTGAACCTGGTGATAGTGCTGTATTGTTTGAATTAATTCAGGGCTTGGCAGAATATGAAAAATTATCTGCTGCTGTTACTGGTAATGCTCAAACATTACAAGAACATTTATTTGGTGAACGAAAATATATAGAGGCAATTTTAGCAGAAGTCACAGGTAAAGCTGTGGGTTTTGCTTTATTTTTTCACAATTATTCTACCTTTCTCACCAAGCCAGGAATTTATTTAGAAGATATTTTTGTTTTACCAGAATATCGTCGTCAAGGTATTGGTAAAGCACTCCTGACTAAATTAGCAAAAATAGCTGTTGACAGAAATTGTGGACGCTTAGAATGGAGTGTTTTAGATTGGAATATTTCCGCCCAGGAATTTTACCGCAGTATGGGCGCGGATATTTTAGAAGATTGGCGCATTTGTCGCGTAAGTGAAACTGCAATCACTAAATTAGCAAATCAATAAACATCTTTTGGGAGCATCCCAATACAAGAAAAAATAACCGCAGCAACACCAAAAACTCTCTTCTTCCTTCTTCCCTTCGTGTCCTTCGTGTCCTATACCCTTAGGGAACACCTCCGGTGTACGTGGTTCGTTCATTTCACGTCTTTACCTCGCACAAAAAATCAACTTACACATTTGGGATGCTCCCCATCTTTTCACCTAAGCATTCAGCCTGGATCAGTCGATTTCCGTCAGTAAAAACCTAATTATTAGCATTAATGTTAGCATTTTTTAGATATGAATTTTTAATTTTTAGTTAAAAAATGATTTTTTGGCTAATTAAATTTGGGTTTAATATAAATTAATATATATTCCCAACCATTGCAATCATAAGTCTTACATCTATCCTGCTCAATAATTTAGTTCAATTTTTACAGTTATTCTTTTGATTTATACAAGACAATAAAAAGAGAATTATGGAGCAAGTACCTCCTAATCAGCAATTGTTGTAGAGAGAACACAAAATGAAAAAGATTATTTCTGTATTACTATTAGGCATCACTATCTTCACCTTTGCCTTCATTAATCCTGCTTTCGCTGCTGACACTGGTGCTGGAGAAAAAATATTTACAGCTAATTGTGCTTCTTGTCATGCAGGTGGTAAAAATTTAGTTAATGCTGCTAAAAGTTTGAGTAAGGCAGACTTAGAAGAGTACAATATTTACTCTGAATCTGCTATTATTGCTCAAGTTACAAACGGTAAAAATGCTATGCCAGCTTTCAAAAATAATTTGTCAGCTGATGATATTGCCAATGTAGCTGCTTACGTCATGGAAAAAGCGGAAGCTGGCTGGTAAATAGATTTGTCAGTGAGTTAATAATAGTTATACCTGAAAGGGTAAGACAAGAGATTCCCAACTGTTTTGGCAGTTGGGAATAATGCTTGATAATTCAAAAATTATGAATCAGAATTACTATTTAGCGGTTGCTGAAAAAGTGATCTGTAGAGGCTAGGAAACACTGACCTTTACATAAATTTACATTTACTGCAAACCCGTGATATAAAAAGAACGTCAGGTAAATTTTGCCAAAATGACCTCCAAGTTTTACAGCTTGTCGTTTGACTGATACAACAGAATCCAAAGAAAATTATGAAGCATATTGCACCAACTCAACGATTGTTGTAGAGAGAACACGAGATGAAAAAGATAATTTCCGTATTACTGTTAGGCATAACAATCTTCACTTTTGCCTTCAGTAGTCCCGCTTTAGCGGCAAATGCGGCTGCTGGAAAAGCAGTATTTACAGCTAATTGCGCTCAATGTCATGCGGGGGGTAAAAATTTAGTTAATGCTGCTAAAAGCTTGAAAAAAGAAGCTTTGGAAAAGTACGGTATGTACTCTGCTGAAGCTATTATTACTCAAATTACAAACGGCAAGGGTGCGATGCCAGCCTTTGGTAAGCGCATAAAAACCGAAAACATTGAAAATGTAGCTGCTTATGTGTTGGAACAAGCAGATAAAAATTGGAAGTAATACAATTTACTTTCTGAATTGAAATAATTATTGGCGGGGCTTTTTGTCTCGCTAATTAATCCAATTATTAGATAAGTAGAAACAACTAATAAATTATAAAAACATAAACAATAATTAAAATATGGGTTTTTCGATTGTAATTGTAGAGCAGCGAGAAAAAGAAGCTAAAGCACTTAAATCTTTTTTATTTTGTAGTCTCATCGCTTCTTTAGTATTTCATATTGGGGTTTTAGCTTTAGGGATTGGCAAATTTATACAAAGAGTTTCTCAAACTCAAGAAGAACCAATTGAAATCACAATTGTGGAAACTGTTCCGGAAATAATAGCCAAACCACAAGAGATAAAAAACTCTCAACCAAAGATAAATTCTGCTAGTGGTGGTAGTGGTGGTAGTGGTGGTAATAACAATTTTAAAAGTTCTCTTCCAGAAAAAACTACCTTGAGCGTGAGTAATGCTGCTATTCAACCTGTAGTTAAACAAACCCAACTGAAAACTACTCAAAATTTTGTTGTCAAACAACGCCAAACACTAACTATTCCTGAACCGACGACAACACAACCAAGTTTAACAACTACACCTATTGCTAAAACTATTCCTGAACCGACGACAACACAACCAAGTTTAACCACTACACCTATTGCTAAAATAAGTGAAAAAATAACTGAAAAAGTAGAAACTGAAACAACCACTCAACCCACAGTTGAACAACCTGAACAAACTGTCATACCAGATACCAAACTTTCAAATGTTCCAGCACCAAAGTTAATCACTCCTAGCAGTGTTAGTGTTAGTTCCAACAATACTTCTACTACTTCATCTAGTCAAAATAGTTTAAGTAATTTAGGTAATCGTTTGCGGTCTGGTTTAAGTAAAGGTACAGAAAACGGGACTGGAAATGGTGAGGGTAGCGGTACTGGAGATGGTATTGGAAATAGTGCAGGTAAAGGTACTGGAAATGGCACTGGAAATGGCATTGGAAATGGTGCAGGTAAAGGTACTGGAAATGGTATTGGAAATGGTGAGAGAAATATTGCGATCGCACCAAAACCACGTCCTGTCAATGGGACAAAATTAAATCGTGCAGATTGTATTAGATGTGATATCAAATATCCCGATAAAGCCAGAAGGCGGGGTATAGAAGGGCGTGCTGAAGTCGCTATTGATACGGATGCTAATGGTAATGTTACCTTTGTGCGGTTAATTCGTTCTAGTGGTGATAGCGAACTAGATGAAGTTGCTCAAGAAGCTGTACAAGAGTGGAAATTAACACCTTTGGATGGTGGTAGACAAGGAGTGAGAGCATCAATTAATTTTGCGATCAAAGGATCACAGCGTCACCGTCAAATTAAAGACAGAAAAAGAGAAAAACCGCAAGAAGTTTCTCAACCAAAACCAAAAATCACCAATTCTCAAGAATCTACATCTTCACTAGAATCAGTTAAATCTGATACAGAAAATCAGGTTAATGAAAGTAAAAACCCAGAAGTAACACGGACTGATTCTACCTCTCCTGAGTCTAATAGTGATCCAGAAAATAATTAGGTGATCTGAAATATGACAGCTTGTCTTTTGACAGTTTTTATATAAATAGAGAAAATACTTACATTTGTTTTTACCGGGTGTGAGTTAAGAAAGATGAATAACAATTTTGCTTTTCTGCCAGTTTTTTTACTGACTTTACTGGTAGCTTTTCCTGCTGTCGCTAATAATAATAAAACTAAAGATCAGGTAGTAAATTCAGATATTCCTAGTTTAAATGAAATTCAACTACCTGCCACAAATGCGAATCTATTAACTCAACAACCTGCGAAAACTGAAGTTAAAGAAGAAACAGAAATAGAAGAAGATTTAAATCCTACCAATGATGCAGATGAAGCTGATATTTCTATTGAAGCAATAGGAGAAAAAGACGCTTTACCCGAATCTACACCAACTCATGTAATTGAAAAAGAAGAAATCGTAAAACAAGGTGCTACCAGCGTTGCAGATGTTTTAAAAAGAATGCCTGGTTTTGCTATTAATAATGTGGGACATGGTGCGGATATTCACACAGGAACATATTATCGTGGCGCTTCTATTAATCAATCTGTATTCTTAATTAATGGCAGACCATTTAATAATGATATTAGCACCTATCATGGTGGAACTGACTTAAATAGTATTCCTGTGGAGGCGATTGAAAGAGTAGAATTATATAGTGGTGCGGCTTCATCTTTATATGGTTCTTCGGCTTTTGGTGGGATTGTGAATATTATCACCAAAGAAGGTTTTAGTAAACCCAAATTAACTGGTAGTGCAGAATTTGGATCTTTAAATTTAAATAATCAACAGATAACTTACGCTGGTTCAACGAATAAAGTCAAATACAATTTTAGCTTTGAAAGATTTTTTATAGATAACCGTTATCGTGTTCCTGTGGGTGCAGCAAATCGTAATCCTGCTGACGGTTATTTATTTAATGCTGATACTGCCACCAGTACCTATTTTGGTAGTATTGGTTTAGATTTAGATGCTAAAAATTCTGTGAATTTAGATGTTACTGCTCTTAGCAGTCGTCGAGGATTAATTTATTTTGGTTTTCCTTTGCAAAGAGATAGATTAGACCATGATAGTTTAAATGTTGGTTTATCTTGGAAAACTCGACTGGGTAAGGATAACGATTCAAATCTGACAACTACTATCGGTTATAATCAAAATTACTTTAGTACATACGGACCAACGGGACCAGGAGGAATTTTTTACCGCACGGGAATTTTAGATACTAAACAAATTACTGCTAGGGTAGATCATGAGTGGAAACTGAGCGCAAATAATCAATTACGTTGGGGTTTAGATTTAAAAAATAATGATTTAATGGGCGATGTTTTGAGTACAAACCCTGCTCTTGCTGCTGAAAATGAAAAGGAAGATAGAAGTGTTTTAAATACAGCTTTATTCGCTGTGAATACTTGGAAAATTAGTGATGATTTTTTGATTGATTTGGGTTTAAGACAAAGTTTTGATAGTCAGTTTGACAGTTATTTCAATCCCAGTGTTGGTTTCCGTTATGGAATTAATTCTGTAGTTGCTGTGCGTGGGAGTTGGGCGGGGGCGCAACGTAATCCCGGTTTAGATCAATTATATGTTTTTGATACTGTTCATAATTGGAAACCAAACCCAAATTTAAAACCGGAAACTGGTTCTACTTGGACTGCGGGAGTGGATTTTAATTTATCTAGTAATTTACTGGCGCAGTTTACTTATTTTGGTAGTAGTTTGGATAATCGCTTGGGAATTATTGCTGGTAGATGGGAAAATGTGGGTTTGGTAGATACTAATGGTTTAGAAGCCGCTTTGCAATTAAAATTAGCTCGTGATTGGTCTACTTTTATCAACTACACTTATACAGATGCCGAAATTAAAACGGGAACAGAAAAAGGTTTACAATTAGGTTTGATTCCTTATTCTTTGCTGCAAGCTGGTATTGGTTATCAAAAGAATGGATGGCAAGCTAATTTGTATCTGACTTATAATAGTGGTACTCGTCGCGCTTTGTTTACTAATACTGCTGCTGGTGAGAAAAATACAGATTTTTCACCTTCTTTTGTAAATTTAGATTTGAGTGGTCGTATTCCTGTGAGTCAAAATTTAGGATTGACTTTTTATCTGGAAAATTTGTTCGGTGAACAATATGAAAAGGTGAATCGTATCTATAGTCCTGGTTTTACTTTTCGTTTGGGGTTAACTTCTAGTATATAGTTGATTTTTAGATTCCCCCAACTCCTCTTAAAAAGGGACTAAATTCCTTAGAGTCCCCATTTTCAAGGGGTATTTAGGGGGATCTGAAAATAGAAAATATTTGATACATCATGAGAGACTTTTCAAACATCCTCTAAGAAGCTACCAGGTGATGTAATTCTTCTGTTGTTAAGTGAGAGTGTACTACTTGACCATCACGAAACCAAACAATGCGTTTAGTTTGACTAGCAACTTCCGTTTCATGAGTCACCATCACAACAGTAATTCCTGTACTATTTAATTCACCAAAAATATCTAAAACTTCTTGAGTTGTGCGAGAGTCTAAAGCACCGGTAGGTTCATCTGCTAAGAGTACCACAGGACGGTTGACAATTGCACGAGCGATCGCTACTCTTTGTTGTTGTCCTCCTGATAATTGGGTGGGTTTATTATTTAAACGTTTTTCTAAACCAACTTTGATTAATGCTTCCGCAGCACGTTCTTTTCTTTCACTGGGTTTTACCCCAGCATAAACCATTGGTAACATCACATTTTCTAAAGCTGTAAGTTGGGGTAATAAATGAAATTGTTGAAATACAAAACCCAGCTTTTTATTTCTAATATGTGCTAAGTCCTGATCATTCATTTGGGCAACATTGACATTATCTAAATAATAATTACCAGAACTAGGACGATCTAAACAACCGATAATATTCATCGCGGTTGATTTTCCCGAACCCGAAGGACCCATGATAGCGCAATATTCACCTTCATGAATAGATAAGTTGATATCATTAAGTGCGTGTACTTCTGTTTCCCCCATTCCGTAGACTTTAAAGATATTTTCTAAACGGATAATTTCTGGTTTGGGTAAATAATTGGGAGATAGAGAATCATGAATAGTGAGAGTATTAGACATAGAAATTTAATTTTCTGTTAATTTTCTGATGGTTAGTTTACAAAAGTGGTTTTCTGTAATTATCATATTATAATGTAATTACATTCAAATGACAATTAATTAGATCATGTTGAAAAAGCCAGATCACAGACTTCTTGAAAAATTCCGGGATATACAAATCAGGTTATTACTCTATCAGTGCAGCACTTTGAGAACATAATAGGGGAAAGATATTTTATGAATAATGACGATTGTTTACAATATGATTGAATATGTAGAATTGTAACCAAAAAACAACCAAGGAAGATTATGCAAACTTCTCTTTATGAACGTGATTTCTTACTTTGGACAACAGATATAGTTAATAAATTAAAGTCCAAAGATTTTGAACACCTAGATTTAGAAAATTTAATTGAGGAAATTGAGAGTTTGGGAAGATCAGAAAAGAAAGAACTCAAAAGCAAACTTTTGGTTTTAATAGAACATTTACTGAAAAGATTGTATGTCAATTCACCAGATAATTATCGGGGTTGGGAAATAACAATTAATGAACAAAGACGAAAATTAGAATTAGAATTTGAAGATTCTCCAAGTTTGAAAAATATCTGGGATGAATCTTTTAAAACAGCTTGGAGACTTGCCATTAAGGGAGTTAAAAAAGATTATCCACAAATCATATTTCCCGATATATGGCCATATTCTTCTGACATAGATTCTATGTTAGATTGTGATTTATGGAAACTGTAAAAATTATGTTAGGCTGGATTAAATACTGGAAAATCATTAAAGCCTAACTACGAAAACTATTACCGACAAATAAGGAGAAATAGTCAAGTATGAACCGTGAAGAAGTTTTACAAATTCTCAGAACACATCAACAAGAATTAAAAAATTTAGGAGTAATATCTTTGGAGTTATTTGGTTCTGTTGCTAGAAATGAAGCTCATGCTAATAGTGATGTAGATTTATTAGCAGAACTATCTGAATCTATGAGTTTATTTCAGTTTATTGAAGCTAAACTCTATATTCAAGACTTACTCAAATGTAAAATTGATCTGGGAACAAAAGATGCTTTACGTGAACATTTACGTCAACCAATTTTAAAGGATGTTGTTTATGTCTTCTAGAAATTGGCAACTTCGGATTCAGGATATTCTCACAGCAGCTTATAATATTAGAGAATATACTCAAGGATTGACATTTGAGAAATTTTCTGAAAATAAGCTGGTAGTAAAAGCTGTACTTTATGATTATATGATCATAGGTGAAGCCTCTAGACATATTCCCCAACATATACAAGAACGTTATTCAGAAATTCCTTGGCGACTGATGGGTGATATGCGAAATGTTGTTACTCATGAATATTTTATAGTCCTGTTTTTGCTGTTGCTGATGACATTTTAGAAACAATTCACAACCGCTCAGAAATGCCCCTGACAGTCTTCTTTTCGCCTCCGGTTTTGCGTTACTATCCTCTACCAAATAGCACCGATCAGAGTCAATTTCCCATGATGGAATCTACCCTTTCTGGTGCTTTAAGGGAACTATTTAAACAATACACTCTTAACCAGCGTCCTGTAAAATTTATGGCGGGATAATGGGTAACAAAAATCGTCGTGCCGAGTCAGCAATTAATCAAATATTTAGTGAATTACTTTCTATTCCGGTGCTGGTTTTAGAAACGCAAGTAGAAGAGTCATTTTTTAATATCAACATCGGTTTTTGGAACAATGATTTTGATGATGCTCGTTTTGAAACTGTAGTTAGAAAACTGCGTTGGCAAGATACCATTAGCGAAATTTATCAAAACCTCTTTCAACAATGGCAACAACAAGGAAAAACCATTGAAACAGAATTAGAAAAAGCCGAATTTAGTCGCCGCAGTGGGGAAATTTTTTTACCTTTACCCAATAATCAAACCTTACAATTAGTTTGGATTCCTGCTGGAGTATTAAAAATGGAAGGTGGATACACCGTAAATCTTTCCGAGTTTCGCATGGGTAAATATCCCGTTACTCAGGCACAATATCAAGCAGTTATGGGTACAAACCCTTCCAATTTCTCAGGTATTGGTAAGGAAAACCACCCCGTTGAGCGCGTTAATTGGCATCAGGCAACGGAATTTTGTCAAAAGCTGACTGAATACCTCAATAAACGGGGAATTAACGTCAAAATTGCCCTCCCTAGTGAAACCCAATGGGAATATGCTTGCCGTGCTGGTACAACCACAAAATTCTGGTTTGGTAATAGTGACAGTCAGTTAAAAAATCATGCCTGGAATGAGGATAATTCCAATAGTAAAACCCATTCTGTGATAGAAAAAGAGCATACCCATACTAACCCTTGGGGTTTAGTGGATATGCACGGCAATGTGTGGGAATGGTGCGCTGATTCCTGGACAACTTATGTTGCTGATTTACCTAAAGATGGTAAACCGTATATTAATACATCTCAAAGCAACAAGTTAATTCGTGGGGGTAGCTGGTTCAACTTTAGTAATAATTGCGCTTCTGGCTATCGCAACTACTATCTCGCGGGCTACGACAACCATTACTGCGGTTTTCGTGTAGTATGTGTGTAATTTGTAGGGGCAATTCCCCTGTGGTTGCCCCGTTAATATGTGGTTGCCCCGTTAATGTGTGGTTGTCCCGTTAATGTGTGGTTGCCATGAAAATATCGGGGTAGGCACGGGGGCGCTACCCCTACAAATGAACAATTTATGATTACCCACGTAGGGGCAATCCCCCTGTGGTTGCCCCTTATTTGAAAAATAAACTTTATTATCTGTAACTCGATAAACTAAACGATGTTCTAAATCAATTCTTCTTGACCAAGTATCAGCAGCAATATATTTTAAAGGTTCTGGTTTACCTAAACCTGTAAACGGTTGACCATCAAGAATATCCGCTACCAAATCTAAAATTTTATTGCCTTTTTTGGGATCGTGACTATACCACCAAGCTAAATCAGCTTTAAAATCAGGACTGAAAATAGGAATGTAACCAGATGGTTGTTTTTCTTCCTGAGCATCTGGTTTTTTTCTCTTAGGATTCAATTCCTAACTCCTGTTTTAATTCTGCTAAAGTTTGGGGAGTTTCTGTTTCTGTTTCCGACCATTCCAAAGCACGAAATAAACGTTTAGCATTTTCAGGTGATCTTAGCAAATAAACACACTCCAATAAACTAGAAAGTTCATCTTCAGCAATTAACGCCACATTTTTATTATTCTGACGTTTAATCACCATTATTTCCCGTTGATCACATACCTGATCTAAGATATTTGCTAAATTCAACTTTGCTTGAGAATAAGTAGTTTCTCTGCTTAACATGATTTTTCTCAAACTTGTACAATTTTATTATAATATATAATATCTCCATTTGTTGTGAAGATAAATTATATAGATATTAGGATGGAAATTTGCTCCTAAATCATAGCCATTTAATATCACATCCTGTAAATCCTTAAATCCTGGACATCCTGATTCTGACATTTTAAATTACTTACGCACTCCTCAACGCCACAATAGGATCAAGTTGTGCAGCACGACGCGCCGGCACAACACCAAAAAATAAACCAATTCCCCCAGAAATACCCACCGCCATACTAATAGAAACCAGAGAAATACTTGCTTCTAAAGGACTAATAGCAGCCACTAACATTATACCCCCAACTCCCACAGCAGTACCCACTAAACCACCAATTACAGAAACAATAACTGCCTCAATCATAAACTGAAGTAAAATATCTTGTTGGGTAGCACCTATCGCTTTTCTTAAACCAATTTCTTGGGTACGTTCAGTCACAGAAACCAACATAATATTCATAATTCCAATACCACCAACAAATAAAGAAATAGCCGCAATTCCTGTTAACATAATTGTCAAAGCACCGGAAATTTGACCAACTGTTTCTAAAGCATCTTTTTGGGTACGAATAGTAAAGTCATTTTCCCCCACTAATTTATGTCTTTGTCGCAGTAAATTAGTAATTTGAAATTCTGCTGCATCTACACTATCAGCATCTTTCGCAGAAGCAACAATATAAGTTACTTCTAAACCATAAGGTGATGTTTTACCCACTAAACGATTTGCGGCTGTAATAATAGGAACTAATGCTGATTCATCATAATCTACGCCCAAATTTGATCCTTTATCTGTTAACACTCCAATTACTTGAAAGCTGGCGTTTTTGATTCTAATTTGTTGACTAATAGGGTTAGAATCACCAAAAAGTTTTTCTTTTAATTTCGCACCTAAAACCACAACTTGGTTACTGCGCTTCATATCTATGTCGGTGAAAAATCTACCCGTCGCTACTTCAAAATCACGAACTTTTAAAAAACTAGGAGTTGTACCAATAATATTCACATTGGTATTTCTGTTTTTATAAGTAACAACCTGTCTGCTATTTAATTCTGCTGTAGTTTCTGCTATACTGGGAACTTGAGTATCAATTGCATTCGCATCTTCTAAAACTAAGGTTCTGACAACATCTCTAGAAACTCGCTGAACTTCTTCATTACCAGGAATCACAAATAAAACATTAGGACCCAAGGAATTTAATTGATTGTCAACAAATTTTTGTCCACCTTCACCAATACCAATCATTGCAATTACTGAGCTATTACCAATAATAATCCCCAGCATTGTTAAAACAGTTCTTAATTTATTTGATAACAGGGTTTTACCTGCCATTTGGACACTTTCTAAAAAATTCATAGGAAATTTGATTTTGGATTTTAGATTTTGTATTGGTAATTGGTAATTGGTAATTGGTAAAAACTCTTAACTGTCACCTTTATTTTTTAATCTTGTAATCTTTAGGAGGATTAACAAATATCAAGTCTCCCGTTTTTACTCCTTCTAAAACCTGAGTTTCGTTTTTAATTTGTGTACCAATCGTAATTTCTCGAAACTGGGGTTTATTATTTTCATCTGGTACTAATACCCCTGTTTTGCCATTTTCCGTGAGAATAGCAACGGTGGGAATAGTTAAAGCGTCATTAATGCGATCGCCCAAAAATGTCACATCCACATTTAAACCAGAACGCAATTTATCCACACCACTATCAATATTTATCCGCACCTGAAACGATGTTACACCTTGTTCTACAACTGCTTCAGGAGCAATTAAACGCACACGCCCTTTAAACACTTGATCTGGATAAGCATCAGCAGCAATTTCTACTTCTTGTCCTTGTTTAATTCTCCCAATATCAGTTTCAGGAACATTCGCCAAAATTTCTAAACCTCTAGCTAAAGCAATAATTGAAGTGGAAGTAGCAGAAGCATTACTAGAAGCAGAAATAGCAGGACTAACATAACCTCCTAATGTGGCATATCTTTGAGTCACAATTCCCGTAAAAGGAGCGCGGATAATTGTATCTTCTAATTGTACTTGTTGCTGTCTTAATTGAGCATTGGCAGCAGCTACAACTGCTCTCAAACGAGTAATTTCTTCAGGACGACTACCATTTTCTAACTTTCGCAATGCTTCCCGTTCTTGGGTAACTACTGCTTCTTGTCTTTTGATATCTTCATCACGGTTTCCAGCTTTTTGCAAAGATAATCGTCTTTGTGCTTCTTCTAAACTGGCTTTTGCTTTTCTATCTTCAGTAATGTACTGGTCTAAAGTATCCTGAGAAACAGCACCTTCTTTAGCTAAAGCTTGGTAACGCTTAACTCTGGATTGAGTTAATTCAACTTGCGCTTTAGCTGCATCTACCGCAGCCCTAGCTTGATCAATTTCCTGATTACGATTACCAGCACGAATTACAGCTAACTGAGCTTGTGCCTGTGCTAACCTCGCTTTTGCTTGGGCAATTTCTTCAGGACGACTCCCTGCTTCGCTTTCTGCTAATTGTGCCTTGGCCTGTTCTAAGTTAGCTTGATACTGAAGTATCCGCATTTTGATTTCAGAATTATCCATGCGGGCTATAATCTGTCCTTTTTCGACTTTTTCCCCCTGTTCAACGTTTAATTCTGTCAATAATCCCGGACTTTTCGGGCTAATATTCACGCTTTGTACTGGTTGCACCTTCCCACTCGCTGTAATTCTCACGGTGACGCTTTTTTCTGTCACTGGAACTGTGAGTTTACTAATGTCTTGTTTTCGGTTTTCTGGGTTCGCTATTTTGATCGCTGTGGTTGCACCAATTATTAAAATACCAGATGCCATTATTCCCGTTAACCAGCGCAATGGGTATTTTATTTTTTTGCCTATCAGCGGAATTTCTATGTGAGTAGTCATGATATTTTAGAGTTTAGATTTTGGATTTTGGATTTTGGATTCATCAAAGGATAAATATAAATTATAAATTAAATATTCAATGTTTTACTGCTCATGTTATTTGCTAAGTTATTTTTTCTTAAAACAGAAATTTTTAACTGAAAATTCTCAACTAAAATTTCATCAAAGCTATTTAAATTTTAATGCTTTTTTCCTGATTTTCCAATCAATAATTTAAATGTGATTCATATAAATTATCAACTTCAATAAATCCAGATAAATTTATTGATATGATTGGTTTTATTGATTGATTTGGATTTATCTTACCTATTAATTTTATAGTCAGCCATCACCTGATCGGGTGACTTGACCTAACCTGCGAATAAAACCAGCAAATAAAACCTATGAACTCTTCGTCAGTCAACTGACTTGACAAATAAAATGCAAGTAATCACTTATTAATTGCCCAAAAAAATATCTTGGGAAAATATCTTGGGCGTGAAGTGATTAATTTTCAATGGGTGAAATTCCTTGCCAAATAATCTCAACTAAGTTCTGGACAAACTTTTGCTCATCTGCGGGTACATCTCCTTTGGGGTGCATCTGCTCTAAAAACACAAAGTTCATCAGTGAACCTAACAATATCATAGCAATAGTTTGGGGATCACAGGGGCGGATTCTGCCATTTTCTATTTCCTTCTCTAAAAATTTGGTAAATGTTTTCAAATCTCGGCTAGGTCTAGAATCTGCTCGATTGAACATTTCTGGCAATAAATTACCACGCGATCGCAACATCATCAATCGTGGCATCACTTGACGATTGAATTCTAAAATCTCTAGACTCAAATCGCTCAGATTTTGTTTCAGATTTCCTTTTCCTACCACAGCATCAAGTTTTTTTCCCCAAGGTGATTTCTCAGGTATCCCCATTGATGCCAAAAAAAGTTCTTCTTTGGTAGAGAAACGTTTGAAAATAGACGCTTCTGAAATCCCTGCCTTTTGAGCAATTTCTAAAGTAGAAGCCCCAAAACCTTGCTCCAGAAAGATTTCACGGGCTGCATCTAAAATTTGCTGATTGGTGATTTTTGCTATCCGTCCCATAAATAAGTATGTAATTACTTATTAAAATACCTGATTTCAAAATATATGTCAACAGGGCATTGGGCGATTAAATTTTGGATTTTGGATTTTGGATTTTGGATTGTTTGGATTATCTCCAATCTAAAATCTAAAATTTTCTTCACCAATCACCAATCACCAATCACCAATCTTCTGTAAAATTTACCTGTCGTCTACGGTGGAAATCGTCTAAGCTAACGGTAAAGATGAATTGATTTGTGGCTAAGAGGCGGTAGTGTGCCAAAACACCTTAATTTTATTTCTTTTCTAATTGTCTGTGGTTTATGGAATCTGCCCCAAGCAGTTCACGCACAGGCACTAATACCTCATACAGTAGAGATTGATACAGCTAAGTTAGAGAAGCAGGGTTTGAGCTTGGCTCAAGAAGCTGCTCAATTAGCTCAATTTCAGCAAATTGATATGGCTTTACCCAGAGCCAGGCTGGCGACTCAATTGGCTCCTAAAAATGATAAAGTATGGTTCCTGTTAGGTGGATTACATTTGCAGACAAAAGAGTTTGATGCAGCGATCGCCGCTTTGAAAAAAGCACAAACTCTCAATCCCAAAAATGCGGATGTTCTTTTTGCTATAGGTTCAGCTAATTTTCAGAAAGAAAATTATCAAGCTTCAGCCAACTATTATCAAGCTGGGTTGAAGTTAAAACCCAATGATCCAGAAGGCTTATTTGATCTGGGAAATGCTTATTATATGTTAGGTCGTTTACCAGAAGCGATCGCCAAACTTAATGAATCTGTATCCCAAGATAAAAAATTCTGGCCAGCAGTTAACAACATTGGCTTAATTAAATACGAACAAGGGGATGTTGAAGGCGCAATAAAGAAATGGCAAGAGGCAATTGCTATTGACAAAAAAGCAGCAGAACCTTTATTAGCACTAGCAGTAGCACTGTATACTCAAGGCGATAGCCAACAAGGTTTAGCAATAGGGCAAGAAGCACTCCGCCTAGACCTACGCTATGCAGAATTAGATTTTCTTAAACAAAACCTTTGGGGTACACGCCTGTTACTAGATGCTAAAAAATTCTTGGATTTACCCCAAATGCAATCAGCCCTATATCCACAGGAAGATGTAATCATACCCGATCCAGCAACTCCACGGTAGAGACCTTTTCCCCAAAAAGTCCCAAAAATCTCCCGCTACACCCCTGGGGTTAGCGGAGAGAGGATCAAGAATACTTGCCTAAATTGCCTCATTTATAGTACATATATTCTAAAGAGACAGAGAAGTAGTCCAAAATAGAGAATTAGCCCAAAATACAAAATATTTCCCCATATTTATGGGTGAAAGTTATGGATGAACCCTGTTAATATCAGTGATCAATACTCAAGACTCCTCTTTGGGTAGAAGTGCCATGATTTGCTCAACAAATTGCTCATGGTCAACAACTGGTTTTGAGATGTAGCCATCAGCACCACTTTGTTCAAGAAAGTTCTCGCGATCGCCTTCCATAGCGTGTGCAGTCACTAAAATTACAGGTAACTTTGCTGTTTGCGGGTCAGATTTTAAAATTTGTGTAATTTGGATACCATCAACAGACTTACCTTGATAAATACTACGTGACAGAGAAACATCCATTAAAATCAAATCAGTTTCACCAGCATGGGCAATTTTCATTACTTCTTCCACATCTTCCGTGTGTTTTACCCCCAAGCCACCACGTTTGGTCAAAATCTTGGAAAAAACACGAGCATTAATCAAATCATCTTCGACAATTAAAACTGTTTTCATGAGAATTTAAATTAGGGTGGATATGGGAGGATGACAAGCAATATTGGATTTCTGCTTTGGGATTTTCGATGGGGAAGTGTTGATGGTTAAGTTGTTTCCATAATTTGAAACAGTATAACCGCTACCAATTTGGTATAAGACTTATGTAGCAAATAATATTTGCCACCCGTTTAATAATCAATGTGTATCCCCAACATCAAGGATAATACTACGGTTTTTTATCCTCTGAGAATCAAGATTGTGTGAGGAATGCTATTTCATTGGTGATGCTGTGGTTGTTACAGTGGTAAGTTACAGCGATTTTTGTATAGTTAGAATTCAGGGAAAAAACTCATGGCACAACAGTTAAACCTTCTCTCCACGGGACAGGTAATTCCAACACCCCTGCACACCGAGATGCAACGGTCTTATCTAGAATATGCCATGAGTGTGATAGTCGGGCGGGCATTACCGGACGTGCGTGATGGCTTAAAGCCTGTGCATCGGCGGATTTTGTACGCCATGCACGAACTCGGTTTAACACCAGATAGACCTTATCGCAAATGCGCTCGCGTAGTTGGTGACGTATTAGGTAAGTACCATCCCCACGGAGATCAAGCTGTTTACGATGCCCTAGTCAGGTTAGTACAGGATTTTTCTAGCCGTTACCCCTTATTAGCCGGACATGGTAACTTTGGCAGTGTGGATAATGACCCACCAGCGGCGATGCGTTATACAGAGACGCGCCTTGCACCAGTAAGTCACGAGGGAATGCTGGCGGAAATTGGCGAAGAAACTGTAGAATTTATCGGAAATTTCGATAATTCCCAACAAGAACCCACAGTATTACCTGCTCAGTTACCATTTCTCTTGCTTAATGGCTGTGCTGGTATTGCTGTGGGGATGGCTACAAATATTCCACCCCATAATTTAGGGGAAATAGTCGATGGTTTAATAGCTTTAATTGATAATCCAGATTTAAAAGATGAGAAGTTATTTGAGTTAATTCCTGGTCCCGATTTTCCTACAGGTGGGGAAATTGTTGGTAACTCAGGCATTCGAGAAGCATACACTACAGGTAAAGGTGGGATCGTTCTCCGGGGTGTAGCTACCCTAGAAGAAGTTATGCCAACTAGGGGAAGTAAGCGCCGGACGGCAATTATAGTTACAGAATTACCGTATCAAGTGAATAAAGCCGGCTGGATTGAAAAAGTCGCTGATTTGGTCAATCAAGGTCGTTTACACGGCATTTCTGATTTGCGAGATGAGAGCGATCGTGAGGGAATGCGAGTAGTTATTGAACTCAAACGCGATACCAACCCCCAGGATGTTCTTCAGCATCTGTATCACCAAACAGCCCTACAAACTACTTTTGGGGCGATTCTTTTAGCTTTGGTGGATGGACAACCCCGTCAGTTAAGCTTGCGGCAAATGTTACAGGAGTTTCTCAATTTCCGAGAACATACTCTTAATCGTCGCTACAGTTATGAGTTAGGTAAAGCTGAAAATCGTTTAAATATCGTCACTGGTTTATTAACAGCTTTATCTAACTTAGATGAAGTAATCGCTATTTTACGGCACGCTGCCGATGGTAGTACAGCCAAAATGACTCTTTGTAGTCAGTTAGATTTAAGTGAAGTACAAGCGGATGCCATTTTAGCCATGCCATTACGCCGTCTCACCAGTTTAGAACAACAAAACTTACAGCAGGAATTTAATGACCTCAACGAGCAAATTACCTCATTGCGGAGATTACTGGAAGACCGACGGGAATTACTGAAGTCTTTAAAAAAGGATTTGCGAACTCTAAAACGCAAATATGTCGATAAAAGACGCACTAAAATTTCCGCCATCAGCGATATCCCAGTTAAACAAGAACATGGAAAATTAGAAACAGACGATCCAAAATCCAAAATCCAAAATCTAAAATCGGAACAGCCCCCAGAAGCAGCTATTTTAGAATTTACCCAGCGCGGTTATGTACGTCGTCTTTCTCCTAATGGGAAGAAGCCAAAAACTGAAAACAGTTTGCATGAAAATGACTTCATTATTCAAACAGAGGTAACTGATACCAATCAAGATTTGCTCATTCTTAATACTGGGGGCAAAGTTTACCCTGTGAAGGTGGGAGATATTCCCGCCACAACTGGACGTTCTCCACGGGGAACACCTTTAATTACCATGCTTACCAGTACGGCTCAAGCCAATGTAGAAGGTATTGTTAGCCGCTTTGTGCTGCCAGAAGATCCTGAAATTAATCAAATTGTACTGCTGACAAAACAAGGGCGCATTAAGCGTCTGGCTTTGGAGGAATTTGCTAATCTTAGTCGGCGCGGAATTACGATTTTAAAACTCAAAGATGATGATGAATTGTCTTTTACTGAGTTTACCACCACAGGTCAACATCTGATTTTAGCCAGTTCTGGCGGCCGCTTGTTGCGATTTGCCGTTAATGATGAACAGTTACCTCTTATGGGACGTGCGGCAATGGGTTTACAAGCTTTTCGCTTGGTAAAAAATCAGCAAATGGTCGGCTGTGCGAATGTTGGTAAAGATGATCAGTTATTGCTGGTTACTCAAGAAGGATACGCCAAGCGAATACCCGCCAGCAATTTAAAAGCAGCTAATCGTGGTGATTTAGGTTTACAAATCCTCAAGTTTCATAACAAAACTGATCATTTGGCGGGAATGGTACGTGCTATCTCTGGGAAAGAGGTGGTAATAGTTACTAACAAGGAGCGAGTGGTCAGAATACCTGTGGACTCTGTGCCGATGCTAGATAGAGATGCTAAGGGTGAAAGTGTTTTACAAGTCAACCGAGATGAGGTAATTATCAGCGTTTTTGAGGTGCGATCATAAATTTAGAAGTTTAGCTTGGAAGTTCAGGGTGACAACATTCTTGTCACCTGTTGGCTAATCAATTTATAAGATTTGTTAAATTATGTTCACAAATCTCTACACAAACATAAATCAATATTGCATTTCTGAAAAAAATTGTTATATTAGTTTACATAAGGCAATAAAGCTTAGTAAATATAGTTTGGAGTGCGAACCATGACTAATGCAACAAAAACTATTACTTCTGTACCTGAAGATCGCAATGCTTGGCGTTGGGGCTTTACTCCCCAAGCTGAAATTTGGAATGGTCGCTTGGCAATGATTGGCTTTTTAGCAGCCACTTTAATTGAGTTATTCTCTGGCCAAGGCTTCCTGCACTTCTGGGGTATTCTGTAAATTTTGAAGTGCAAAATTTTTTGTAACCTAAAAAACCTGGTAGTTAATTACAACCACCAGGTTTTTCAGTTTTTAGGAGTCAGAAGAATTTTAGATTTTAGATTTTAGATTGGAGTTGAGAAAAACAATCCAAAATCCAAAATCCAAAATTGAATCTCCTGTCCCCTTACCGAATATATTCCTTGAGGACGCTGTTACGATTGGGGTGACGTAACTTACGGAGTGCTTTGGCCTCTATTTGGCGGATGCGTTCGCGGGTAACGTTGAAAATCTGTCCGATTTCTTCCAAGGTTTTCATGCGACCATCATCTAAGCCGTAGCGTAATCTCAACACATCTCTTTCACGGGGGCTGAGACTATCGAGGACTTTTTCTAGGTCTTCACGGAGTAAGTTCTTAGAAACTTGATCTTCTGGTGTTTCGCCATCAGATTCAATAAAATCGCCTAACCGGGAATCTTCTTCTTTACCAATGGGTGTTTCTAAAGAAATTGGCAACTGGGCTGACTTAGCAATAAACCGCAGTTTCTCAATAGTCATTTCCATGCGAGTCGCAATTTCTTCTTCCGTAGGTTTGCGACCCATTTCTTGAGATAATAGCTTGGTAGTTTTCTTGATCCGTGATATAGTTTCGTAGAGGTGAACTGGTAGACGGATAGTACGAGATTGATCAGCGATCGCTCTTGTAATTGCTTGTCTAATCCACCATGTAGCGTAGGTAGAAAACTTATAACCTTTCTCATGGTCAAATTTTTCTGCTGCCCGAATCAAACCCAGGCTACCTTCTTGAATTAAGTCTTGGAAGGATAAGCCACGATTCATATATTTTTTAGCAATGGAAACCACAAGCCGCAGGTTCGATTGCACCATTTTATCTTTCGCCCGACGGCCTACGTGCAGACGATAACGGAAAGTTGGTAATGGCAGTTGTACCGCTTCTGCCCATTCCTTAAATTCGGGTTCTCGTTCTAACTGTTCGTACAGATGATCCCGTACTCTTTCTAATTCCAGTAAATCAGCGATTTTCCTCGCCAGTTCAATTTCTTCGTCTGCGCGTAACAAACGAATCCGACCGATTTCTTGCAGGTAAAGGCGAATCGAGTCTTCGGTAAAGTGTTTTTTCTTGCTTTGTGTCCGACGACGCGATTTAGCGGCTTTTCCAGACTTTGCGTCGTCCTCATCAGTCTGAGGCTCTAAAAAATCATCAATATCGCCGTCATCAACTAGCAGTAAGTCCTCTTCATCCTCGATTAATAAGAGTTCTTCTTCGATATCAGGCGTATTTATTTCTAGGTCAGGCCGATAATCAATATCGAGTACGTTGTTAGCCTGGTTCATGCCGCGTTCCTCATGCTCCTTGCAGAATCAATTACTCAAAATGTGGTTACTGCTCTTGTGATCGAGCTTTTTTTCACCGAAATATAGGCTTTTGGCTAATTTGCCTATGATCTTTCCCATTTCCTCTCAATGGAGGCGCACTTGTTTACTTTAATGGCAAAAAATCACTTTTATGTGAGTTGCTCTGAAAAAGTAAAACTAATCGCTGTTGCCGTTATACACAACTTCTGATTCACTGGTCTAAAACCAGATGCACCTTAATCAAGAAATTAACCACTTCAGACATAATGGATATGACTGCGGGCAGATTTACCTGTTAAGACTGTTCTGATTGTAGCCTGTTTCACAGAAATTGTAATCTTTTTGTGTGTTAATAACGAACTCATTTACCAAGATGAAGCCACTTTTATCAAAAAGACATTAAAAACGGTAGTCACACCATTAAATCTTGTTGGAAACTTTTTGAATTTGCAGTGGCATTCTCATTAGATTAAAAGGTAGGCGCACTTGCTATGGGGATATTTTCAACCCCAAGTCAAACAATAGTTTTCTGAGTTTCCTGACAACAGCACATTGGAGGTTCACTCAAGTTAGCAGTTATTGATGCACCCCCATGTTTACCATTCCTTCATAAATTACTTATTTGAGATAGCAAAACTAGGCTAACCGCTGAGTATATAGGGAAATAGCGTAACAGTGGTGGTGCTTGTTTCCAGACACCAAGCCTTGTATATGCTATGTTCATAACCTGAACTAAGGAGTTAAGGTTTTGGGAGAATCAGCCGATTGACAGATGAATTTAAAGTTATCTCTTTTCGGCCTTATTAACACATTAGCGCAATGTGAAGATTTCAACCTTATGCAGCTTGACAAACTGTTCCTATTGTATACAAAGATATTTTAATCAGTCGAGAAATAATTTGTCATTGGATATGCTAAACAATTTACCTACTTATGAAAAAAGTGCATCGGATACATAATACAAATCGCCAGCTTTCAGCTATCAGTAAGTGGCGACGCTATGCTACCTTCGGAGCTTTCGCTGTCTTCGATACGCTAACAGCAAATCTATATTTTTTACCATAGCGGTATATGACAATATTGGCAAATATATTGTTAGTAGTTTTCTTGGAAAAAGGTATATATTAGCACCTTAATATTTTAAATGACTGCTATTTTTATTTGCCAAGCAGGGTATTTTTACTTGTTTTATAAGTATTTTATAAGTATACTACATTTATTTTCCAAAACTTGCTTCATTATGAAAGCAAACAATATCTCCAAAATTTTGATTTAGTTGCTGTTAAATACTAGTATTTTAACACAGCTATTAGTGATTAATCTTACCCTACATCCATTGGATGTAGGGCGAGTTCTATAACTAGATTCAAGATCACAAATTAGATATCTAGATCTATGAGGTTTAGTTTAGAACCATAGGTTTCAATAAACTCCCGTCTGGGTGCAACGCGATCGCCCATTAAAATGGTAAATATCCGATCTGCTTCTGCTGCGTCTTCTATTTCCACTTGTTTTAGAGTCCGGGTTTCTGGGTTCATGGTTGTTGTCCACAGTTGTTCGGGCATCATTTCCCCCAAACCTTTAAATCGCTGGATGGTATAGTTAGCATTGGCAGGTAAAGTGGCGATATGCTGTTGTAATTCGCGATCGCTATAACAATATTGGTAGTTTTTACCCCTTTCTACTTTATACAGTGGTGGACAAGCAATGTAAATGAAACCTTGTTCAATGAGCGATCGCTGATAACGATAGAAGAATGTTAACAACAAGGTGCGGATGTGTGCACCATCTACGTCAGCATCAGTATTGTGAGCGCATAAACCACCAGTACCACAGACGAAGTTTTCATCATCTTCTACGGAGAAATCATAAACATAGTCGCCAACCGGCTCTATCTCCTCCGCTAAAATTACCCGTAAACCCATTAAATCATCACTGATATAGACGAAATCTTGAGCTTTGCGAGTAGGACTAGCTAACAATGCTTCTAGTTTATGGGCATTACCATGACGCTGCCAAATTTGCCGACATCTTGATATTTGCTCTTTGCCGCAAATTCTAATGCTGTAATAAGGATGGCGAGTTTGAATCGGTGCATCAGATTTAGTTGCTGGCTGATGTTGACTGTTAGCAGCAATTATACCCATTTGCCCCAACAGATAAAGTAATCCTTCTTTGAGTTCTACAGAGTTGGTGGTAAAGGATAAATGTAAACCTGCTGTAGTTCCATCACCCAAGAAATAACCTTCCACAAAAGCCATCTGTAAATCTTCAGGAAGACTGAAAACCAAATCAGGTAATTTCTTCTGATGTGCTGGTTTTGCTAAACCATAAGCCTGAATTAATCTGGCTGCTGCTACACTGTGGAAATAGAGTTTAAGACCATCACTATCAGGGTCAGGATATACCCTGGGTGTTTCCCCAAATACTGATTCGATGGCTGCTGTGAGTTCAGGAATGAATCTTTCGTCTTTTTTCCCTAAATTCAAACTTACTTGATGTTGACTCAAAGTTCCTTCAGCTACATACCAACCTAAGAACCACATTAATTCAGTAGTAATAGGTAGATAACGTCCAAAGGCTTTGTGACTGTGTGCTTGGGGAACAAGCTGTATATCTTCACCTAAAGCGGCAATTTCTAAAGATGTAAACTCATCTAAGGGTTTATAGTCACTAACTTCCCGCCATTTAGCATTTTTACTACTGTCGTCTTGGTTAAGTAATGCGTCTATTTTGGAAGGGAGTTGTTCATAAACAATGCTGTCATTCCAACCAATAGCTTCCAGGTAGTTGAGGAATTGAGATAAAATTGGGCGATTAATTCCCCGTTCCCAGTGACTAATAGTAATTGGTTGTTTAACTCCGCAAGCGGTAGCAACCTTTTTCTGGCTAACTTTTGCTTGCTGACGAGCGGTGATCAGTTGTTGCCATGCTGTTGAATCTAGCACAACTCTGGGTTCATCCCATAAATCTGGGCGTTCAACTTTGGCTAACACTCGCTGACTGGCAACTTTACGGACATCCTCACCTTGAACATAAAGTGATTTGGTTAATTCTGCTTGGTGGAAAGTTGCTAGTAAGTCAATGCGGGTGGGACTATTGGTAGGACGGGGAAGACGACGACTAGCTACTAAGATATCCCCTGGTTTAACTTCGTTACCTTTTTTGAGAATTACTTGCCCATTTTCCCAAACAAACACGCTATGGGAGGATGTGACTTTCACTGAACGGTTGTAACGGGTAGTTAACCTGTACATCGGTTCTTCATGACCGTGACGAATGACAGCTTTGAGGGGACGGAAGCGGGTAGCGTGGGTTTTTTGGTCAAAACAGACAACTTGGTATTCTTTAACATTGCGTCTTCCTTCTGCACAGTCGTCAATAAACCGCCCAATTTGCACAAATTCAGTTTCACCTGAATTGTTCATGACTAATGTGGGTTCATCACCGGCGACGCTCATAATTACTACACGATGATACCGTAATTGTGAGGCATCAAATTCTTCACCCTTAACGCCTAAACCTAGTGCTGTAATTAAAGATTGAACTTCGTTGTTTTTGTAGATTTTTGCGTCGTCGGTTTTTTCAATGTTGAGAATTTTACCACGTAGGGGCAGGATAGCTTGAGTTCGGCGATCGCGTCCTTGTTTGGCGCTATTATGCACAAAAATTCCCGCCCCTAAAGCAAAGTTATGAGTATTGGGAACTTCCAGATCATAGACATCATAGCGTTCTTCTAGTTTTTCCACACTCACCACACGGTGATTATAGTTTCTTATTGCTTCTTTAGCTACAGATGGCCGACCTTGATAATAACGTTCACAAAACGTATCCCAGCGTAGCAAAGATTTATCTTTCTTAAATCTGCGATAGGTTTCATAGCTGTCTACATCTATATCACCAGTTTGCAGTTCTAATTGTTTCAAAACGCCAATAGTCTTATCAAAATATGTTTCGTGTAAAGTCCTTTTGCATTTTTCCCGAAACTCATAGGTCCATTGTTCCTTAGTTTGCTGACTGCGCCAAGCCCGTAATTCTTCGTCCTCCCATTGTTTTTTAGCTAACTCAGATAATACTTGACGCGCTTGAGGATTATTAGCAAAATATTCCTTCACTCGTTGAGATTGTGCCAATCTGTTAGCTTCATTCCCCCAATATTCTTGTTGTGCTTGATTTAACAACTCATTATTTTCCCTGCGGTAGTCTTCATTAGTTTCATAAAACTCCCGCCATTTAGCCGTCATAAATTCCTTATAAGCTTCATCTTCCCATTGAGCCTTAGCTTGTGCGGAAAGAATTTGACGAGTTTTCTCGTCACGCATTCTTTCGCTCATAAAAGCGCGAAACTCAGGACTTTGATGAATTTGACGACTCTTTTCAATCACATCAGGACGATGGAGAGTTTTTTCGATATGTTGACGATGCAGTTCTAAATGTGCATCAGGAGTCATCCGTTTAATATTAGTGGGGTCATTATTGCGTTTATTGAAATCAACATGATGACGATGACTACCATCAGAATAAGGATAAACCCCATGCTCAAGATTATAAAAATCTGCTAACAGGTGAGTGTAAATCCATTTATCATTTAAAGGATTCCAAACCATTTCATACCCGTTAAGACCTTGACCGCGTTCATTCTTTTGGTATATTTTGCGATACAAAGGCATTAAGGAATCTTCAGGAGTAAGTAAAGCTGCTGCTTTGTAATTACCATCACGTAACATAAACCGATGGTCAGGAGTACAGATTAAAACTTCTCCATTGTCTAATGTGACTTTAACTACTTCAGCATTAGCCTTAGTCATGCGGACATTGATGATTCTTTCTACCCCAATATTGCCGCTATCCCTGACTGTGTAACAGTAATGCTCTTTTCCCTCCTCCTGCTCTGCAATCAATTCTTTGAATGTAATATTACGTCCATCCGTAAGTGAAATTACTGTGTCGCAATGCCAACAACCGCCCGCTGAATCGCCTTCCACGATGAATATCTCTGATTCAGCGGGGTCACGAGAGCTACAATCTGCTAATTTACCGGGTAAAGGGGATGATTCCAGTACAGATTTTCTTCTAACTAACTCTCGTGCGTGACGTGCTGCTTCTGCGGCTTTAAAAGCTTGAATAGCCTTATCTAGAATAGAATCAGCGACACCAGGGTGAAATTCTAGGTATTCAGTCAGGACTTCTCCTACGAAAGAATCAACAATACCCCGGACTTCCGTATTACCAAGTTTAGTTTTAGTTTGTCCTTCAAACTCAGGATCAGGGACTTTGACGGAAATAACAGCAGTTAAACCTTCGCGGACGTGTTCACCACTGAGATTAGATTCATTTTCTTTAATTTTATTCCGCTTGCGGGCGATCGCATTTAAAGTTCTAGTCAGAACCGTTTTTAACCCTTCTAAATGAGTACCGCCATCAATAGTACGGATATTATTAGCAAAACCTAAGACATTATCAGTATAGGCATCTGTACACCATTGCAGAGCGACTTCCACCTGTACATTATTTCGTTCCCCTTGTACATAAATAATTTCTTCGTGTAAAGGTTGTTTTTCCCGGTTCATGTAGGCGACATATTCTTTTATACCGCCATTATATTGATATGTTTCTACCTTGGGAGTATCGCTTTTGAGAACTTCTAAACGATGATCCGTAAAAGTAATTTTTACACCTGCGTTGAGATAGGCTAACTCCCGCAGACGACCTGCTAAAGTGATGTAATCAAATTCAGTACCAGTAGTAAAAATTTGCTCATCTGGTTTAAAAGTAACAGAAGTACCAGTTCTGGGTTCTTTATGTGGTTTTTCTTGCAGATCAGTAACAGGTATACCCCTTTCATAGCGTTGGTTGTGTACCTTTTGATCACGCCAAACAGTCACTTCTACAAACTCAGAGAGGGCGTTAACAACAGAAATACCCACACCGTGTAAACCACCAGATACTTTGTAGCCGCCACCACCAAACTTACCACCAGCATGGAGAACAGTTAACACCGTTTCCAAAGCTGACTTGCCGGTTTTCGGGTGAATATCCGTAGGAATACCCCGACCATCATCTGTAACTGTAACAGAACCATCAGCATTGATATCCACTTCAACATGGGTACAGTGACCAGCCAAAGCTTCATCAACAGAGTTGTCCACTACCTCGTAAACTAAATGATGTAGTCCTCGCGGACCTGTAGTACCGATGTACATCCCTGGTCGTTTACGGACGGCTTCCAGACCTTCCAGAACTTGAATCTGATCGGCACTGTAACTGCTCGTCATGAAAATTCTCCTGATAAAAAGGGGTTTAATTCGCCAAAAGGCTAAAAAAGTAAAATCACCCCAAAATTATAACACAAAAGCCTTAATGCCGTCTCTAGAGCAATTTAATAGCAAATTTATATAGGGGGTGGAATAGGCTGATGATTGGGGACTGGGGACTGGTGACTGGGGAAGATGAATAGCCTAATGACTAATAACTAATAAAAATAATTAATAACTAATGACTAAATTAATTGTGATTTGTGGTGCGACAGCGACGGGAAAATCTGGATTAGCGTTAAGTTTAGCAGAAAGATTAGGTTCTGTCATTCTGAGTGCTGATTCCCGTCAAGTATACCGCGAGTTTGACATTGGTACTGCTAAACCAACGCGGGAAGAACAGAAATTAATGCCCCATTATTTGATTGATATCTGTGAACCGACTGAAACAATGACAGTAGCAGATTATCAGGAACAAACACAACAGTTAATAGATAATTTGGGAGTTTCCCCATTATTGTTGGTAGGTGGGACAGGTTTATATATACGTGCTATTGTGCAGGGAATGAAAATTCCCAGAGTTTCACCACAACCAGAATTGCGATCGCAACTAGAATCATTAGGTCAACATCAACTTTACCAGATGTTAAAGCAAGTTGATCCTATAGCAGTGCAAAAAATTCATGCTAATGATTTAGTGCGGACATTAAGAGCATTAGAAGTATATTATGTCACGGGTTGTCCCATGTCTGAACAACAAGGAGAAAACCCCCCAAATTATCCGATTTTACAAATTTATTTAGATTGTGAACCAGAAATTTTAGATGTAAGGATTCGCAAACGTACTGAACAAATGATAGCAGATGGTTTAGTAGCTGAAGTTGAATATTTATGTCATAAATATGGTTTTGATTTGCCATTATTGAATACATTGGGATATCAAGAAATCAAACAATATTTAGCAAGGGAAATTAATTTAGAGGAAGCTACAGATTTAATAGCTTTGCATACGCGACAATTTGCCAAACGTCAACGCACTTGGTTTAGACAATCTCCGAATCTTGAATATTTTAATATTGCGGATTCAGATTTATTAGACAAGGTTTGGGGAAGAATAAAGGAGTTTGTCTGAATCAGGATATCCAGGATTTTAGGATTTACAGGATATGATTTTTTGGAAGATTCAGAATTTACAAAATACCAGAATTTTCATGATATATGATATTGTGATTGTCTGAATCAGGATATCCAGGATTTTAGGATTTACAGGATGTGATTTTTTGGAAGATTCAGGATTTACAAAATACCAGAATTTTCATGATATATGATATTGTGATTGTCTGAATCAGGATATCCAGGATTTTAGGATTTACAAAATACCAGATTTTCATGATATATGATATTGTGATTGTCTGAATCAGGATATCCAGGATTTTAGGATTTACAGGATGTGATTTTTCGGAAGATTCAGGATTTACAAAATACCAGAATTTTCATGATATATGATATATGATATTGTGATTGTCTGAATCAGGATATCCAGGATTTTAGGATTTACAGGATGTGATTTTTCGGAAGATTCAGGATTGACAAAATACCAGAATTTTCATGATATATGATATTGTGATTGTCTGAATCAGGATATCCAGGATTTTAGGATTTACAGGATATGATTTTTCGGAAGATTCAGGATTTACAAAATACCAGAATTTTCATGATATATGATATTGTGATTGTCTGAATCAGGATATCCAGGATTTAAGGATTTACAGGATATGATTTTTTGGAAGATTCAGAATTTAGAAAATACCAGAATTTTCATGATATATGATATTGTGATTGTCTGAATCAGGATATCCAGGATTTTAGGATTTACAGGATGTGATTTTTCGGAAGATTCAGGATTTACAAAATACCAGAATTTTCGGTAGTTGATGATTATACTATTATATTTGGCAAATCTTGGTATTTTTGTAAATTCATTATTCACAATCATGAAAACCATCAAAACTGTTAGTTTTTTAACATCAGTTAAAAAATCTCTCAATAAAAATCCTGAAAATCCTTAAATCCTGGACATCCTGATTCTGACAAAAATCCTAAACAACCGAAGTTCAAATAAACAAACTAGGAGAAACCTTAAAATATTCTCCCAAAGCTTTAGCTTGTGCTTTACTAATGGAACGTTTACCATTAACCATTTCAGAAACCACACCACTACTAGAACCAAGAATACGAACTAAGTCAGCTTGACGAAGGCCACTAGATTCCATGATATGTTGTAATATTTCATGAGGAGTAGACTTATCCATTGGATAATTTTCTTCCTCATAATCTTCAATTAGTTTCACAAGCAATTTATCTAATTTTCGCTCCTCTGGAGTTAGATTTTTTTTAAAAGTTAGAAATTCAGCAACTTTTAAAAGACGTTCATACTCTTCCTCTGTTTCAATTACTTGAGGAGCGACTTCAGCTAGTAATTGACTATAGGTTTTATCGTCAAAAGTAAGGGTCATTTTTCCATTTATTTTTACTGTATTCGACGTGAGTTAGTAAGTATTTTTAGTACACTGTTTGATCTTCATAATCCATTGCTACAATAAGACGGTAATTATTACCTTTGATATTGAAAACAGTAAAATTACCAACCGCTTCAGCATCACGGTAAACTTTACGCACATCCTCTAAATTTTGCCATTCGGATTTCTTAACAGTTGTATTCCAATCTTCAATTTGTTTTTTGATATCGGGGTATTTCGCTGCATCATTGCGGAGGGTGCGAATTGAAATTAAGTGCATATATTTTAGGTTTGGTTTTTGGGTTATTTATTGACATAAAACTTACCTTTGTTTCTTTTGATTATTTAATTCTCTCAAAATGAGAGTAACCTGTCAAGAGTAAATCACAACTCACGAAAAATTTCTCTTAAACTCTCTTCCCTTCGCGCTCTTCGTGTCTTCGTGGTTAAATCTCCAAAAACTCCAAAAAAAACCGAAAACCCTCCTCCCTCTGCACCTCTGCGGTTCATTCCTTCAAAACCCTTGACACCCAACCACAACCAACGTATAATACACATCAAATCGAAGGGGAGTAGCTGCTGGCAAAAAGCCAGTGCATCTGAATCAACATACTGGCGATGAGCCTGGTTCAGACGGCAAATAACAAAGTATTTGAAAGCGAGACCTTCACTGAGTTCACACAAAAACAGTGTGTGAGCTTCAGTGAGGTCATAAAAACTCTCATTAGAAGCTCCACACAGGTAAAAAATCCTACAGGAGCAAGAAAGTGTTAACAGCCTTCACCGCAGGTTTATTATTAATTACCATATCCGAACTAGGTGATAAAACCTTTTTTATCGCTGTCATTCTTTCTATGCAACACTCCAGAAAAATAGTGTTTGCAGGGGTGACAGCAGCCTTAGCAGCAATGACAGTATTATCTGTAATATTTGGGCAAATACTGTCAGCTTTAACACAGGGTTCAGAAATCTATGTTCATTATGCCAAAATAGTGTTATTTATAGCCTTTGGGCTAAAACTGCTCTACGATGCTAGTAAAATGACCGCTAAAGCTGAAGAAGAAGTCATAGAAGAAGCCAAAGAAGCAGTAGAAAAGGCAGATTTAGATAGTAAGCAGAAAACTCCCTGGTCAATTTTACTGAAATCTTTTATATTAACATTTATAGCAGAATGGGGCGATCGCACACAAATAGCCACCATAGCCTTAGCAGCGAGTAACAACGCCATAGGTGTCACAGCAGGAGCAATATTAGGACACGCAATTTGTGCAGCGATCGCCGTCATTGGTGGTAAATTAATTGCAGGTAAAATTTCCGAAAAACAAATAACCCTCCTGGGAGGCATTTTATTTATTATCTTCGGTATCGTCGCCGCCGTAGAAGGAAGTTGAGGTGACAGGTGACAGGTGACAGGTGACAGTAAATAGCCAGGGGTGCAGGGTGCAGCTCACAGGGGTAGGTATTTTACATTGTCGTGAGGGCAAGACTTGGGGGACAAGGAAGGACAGTGGACAAGGGAGGAAACCCGTGCAAATAATGTACAATTGGTCACAAAAACCGACGCTCAACAGACCATTTTT